>CANRJE010000044.1 GCA_947630865.1 uncultured Bacilli bacterium
GGTACAGCAACAATAACAGTAGATGGTAATAAGACAGCTAGTGTAAAAGTAATAGTTACTGGTTCAGCTGCAACTGAACGACAACTGGTTCTTCTACTGGTAGTTCAGGTAGTGGAAGTTCTGGAAGCTCTTCGGGAGGATCTTCTAGTAGTAGTGGAAGTAGTGGAAGTACAACTGGTAATACTAGTTGTACTGATTCATCTATTACAAACATACATCATAATGGTTCAAGTAGTGGAGCTAAAGTTTCATCAATTAGCTTTAATAATGCTAAAGCTTTTACAATGTCAAGTATTCCCATAATAACAATTGATGAAATTGCGTCTTGCTTAGATAAAAATAGTGTTAATTATAGTGTATATTATGGTACTTCAAGTAGTAATATTTCATCTACTCCTAATGCAGGACAAGCTAAAGCTTCTCTTAATACCAATATTAGTTTAAATAAGGGAAATGGATATTATAGAATAAAAATAACTGGTAAACTTAATAATTCTCAAGTTACACTTACAAAAAACTATTATGCGATTGTTAATAAATCCGGTGAAAAAACAGCACCTATTATCAATTATGCTAATGCAACTAAAACTTCTTCATCAAGTTTAAAAATTAATATAAGTATAAATGAAACAGGTTCTGGATTAAAAGAAATTAAATATTGTTTAACATCTTCAACTACTAGCTGTGATGCAACGAAGTTAACTTTAAAATCCTTTTCACCAGTTCAAAAAGGAACTAGTATTGTAGTGTCAACAACTGCTTCTAATTCTTTATTATCATCATTTAAAAAAGCGTGTTTTAATGCCTACGATAATGATGGAAACAAATCGCGTGGTATTTGTGTAAATATAGCTTAAATAACAAAATGGAGACTAGTTAGCTAGTTTCTTTTTATATGCAAGAAAATTACTAAAAATATTTTTCTAAAAGCTAGAATATGTAACTATTATCTTAATAATATGATATAATTAATCTAGAAAGGAAAAACTAAAATGAAGGAAAAAATAAAAAAGTATAAGGTACCAATAATTATTATAGTTGTATTTTTCTTAGTATGTTCAATAAGTTATTATTTTGTTTATATGCAAAGAGTAAATCAAACTTTTTATCCTATTATAGAAATAATGCAAAATTCTGAAGTTATTAAGGATAATTTTGGAGAAGTAAAAAAAATAAAATATAATAATTTTTTAAAATGGATAAGTAATAAAAATGGAGAAGAATGTGTTGAAGTAAAACTTATAACTAAAGATAATAAAAAATATAATATCTGTGTTGCTTTAGATAAAAATGATAATTATAGAACAATAACTGGTTATATTTTTAAAAATAAAAAATATAAAGAAACTGCTGAATTAAAATATGATTAATTTTTGTAAACTTGCATAAAAATCTAGTATGCAAGTTTATCTTTTTGTTTTATTTGAAAAGATATAGAAATGTAAAATATAGAAAATGAAATTGTATTAGAATTAATAAGTTAATTTTTGTTCTTTGAAAGTAAAATAAAAGGTGATATAATAGTAATGTTTTAAAGGAGGCAACTATGTTTGAAAATTTAGGAGATAGATTACAAAAGATTTTACATAAAGCTAAAGGTTATGGCAAGATAACAGAAGACAACATTAGTGAGATGGTAAAAGAAGTTCGTATTGCTTTACTTGAAGCTGATGTTAATTATAAAGTTGTTAAAGAATTTACCAATAAAGTAAAAGAGAAAGCTTTGGGAGAAGAAGTTGCAACTAGTTTAAAACCAGGAGAAGTTTTTGTTAAAATTGTAAGTGATGAATTAACGGAACTTTTAGGTGGTGAAAGTAGTGAGATTAATACGAAAGGTAATCCTGCTATTTTAATGTTAGTTGGTCTTCAAGGTAGTGGTAAAACAACAACAATTGGTAAACTTGGAAATTTACTTAGAAAAAAATACAAGAAGAATCCAATGTTTGTAGCATGTGATGTATATCGTCCAGCAGCAATTGATCAATTGAAACAAATAGGCAAAGAACTTGATATTTTTGTTTATGAAAATGGTTTAAATAATCCAGTTGAAACTAGTAAAAAAGCTATCGATTATGCTAAAGAAAATGGTTATGATTATGTTTTAATCGATACAGCAGGTAGACTTCATATTGATGTGGAACTTATGGAGGAACTTCAAAATATTAAAAAGGTTACTAATCCTTCTGAGATTCTATTAGTAATTGATGCTATGATGGGACAAGATGCTATTAATGTTATAACAGGATTTAATGAGGCTATTGATTTAACAGGTGTTATTTTGACAAAACTCGATGGTGATACAAGAGGTGGAGTTGCTCTTTCAGTAAGACATTTAACGAATGTTCCAATTAAATTCATGGGTACTAGTGAAAAGATGGATGGGTTAGAATTATTTGATCCAAAAAGAATGGCTGATAGAATACTTGGAATGGGAGATATTATATCCTTAGTTGAAAAAGCAAGTGAAGTAATTGATGAAGAAGAAGCTGAGAACTCATTAAAAAAACTTCAAAAAGGAAAATATGATTTAGAAGATTTTTTAAGTCAAATGAAGCAAATTAAAAAAATGGGACCACTTGAAAATTTAATTAAATTAATACCAGGAGCTAGTAAAATGGGACTTAATAAAGTTCAAGTTGATCCAAAACAAATAGGAAGAATTGAAGCTATTATTTTATCGATGACTAAAGAAGAAAGAAAAAATCCTAGTATTATAAAAGCTAGTAGAAAAACAAGAATTGCTAAAGGTTCAGGAACTAGTGTTATGGAAGTTAATAAATTACTAGAACAATTTGAAACTTATAAAAAAATGGTTAAAGGTATGATGTCTGGTAATCTTAAATTTCCATTTTAGGAGGCAAATATGGATATTGAACTTAAAGATTTAGAAGTAGAAGTTGATGATAAAAAAATATTAAATGGATTAAATCTAAAAATTAAAAAAGGAGAAATTCATGCTATTATGGGGCCTAATGGTGTTGGTAAATCAACTTTATCAAGAGTTATTATGGGTTATCCAGATTATAAAGTAATAAATGGCGATATATTAGTTTCTTCTAAATCCATTTTAGAAATGCCAATTAATAAAAGAAGTAATTTAGGAATATTTTTAGTTTATCAAAATCCCATTAGTATTGATGGTATAACTGAAAGAGAACTTATTAAAGCAAGTCTTGATTCTAAAAACGATGAAAAAAAGACTCTATATGAATTTGTTTTAGATTTAGAGCATAATGCTGATACTTTAGAAATTGATAAAAAAATGCTTCATCGAAGTTTCAATATAGGAGCATCAGGTGGAGAGAAAAAGAAAAATGAAATTTTATGGGCTTTGATGTTAAAACCAAAATTTTTAATTCTTGATGAATTAGATTCAGGACTTGATGTTGATAGTTTAAAAGTCGTTTCAGAAACTATAGAAGAATATTTAAAAGAAAACAAAGATGTAAGTGTTTTAATTATTACGCATTATACTAGGATTCTTGATTATTTAAAACCAGATTTTGTTCATGTTTTAAAAGATGGAAAGATTGTGAAAGATGGAGATTTTTCTTTAGCTAAATTAATTGAAAAAAATGGTTATAATCAGTCATTTGATATAAAAGGATAAACAGTTTATGAATAAAATATTTATAGATACTAGTAATTATGATTTGGTATTAAAAGAAGAGACATTTATAGAATTAAAAGAAAAAGAATTAAATTTAAATATTAAAGTAGATGAAAAAGGAAAACTTAATTTATTGATTGATAATTGTAAACTTAATATAAAAGTTAATCTTACAAAAAATAGTAAATTAATAGTAAATTCTTTAGCATATAACTCTAGCATTGATTTAGAAATAACTTTAGAAGATGATAGTAGTTTAACCTATATTAATAGTATCTTAAGTGATATTGATTCTTTTAACAGTATTAAAATTAAACATATTGGGAAAAATTCAAAATCAAAAGTTTTAGCAGATGGTATTAATATGGAACTTGGTAAATTTTATTTTGTAATTGATGGTATAATAGATAAAAGAAGTTGTAATAGTGTTTTAGAAGAGAATAGTAAAATTATTAATTTTAAAGATGGAAATAGCAAGATTATTCCTAATTTAATAATTGATAACGAAGATGTTAGTGCTAATCATTCAGCATATATAGGTAGTTTTGATAAGAATTTAATTTGGTATTTAAATGCTAGAGGAATTGATGATAAGAGAGCAAAAAAAATATTAACCAAAGCATATTTATTAGGAGAAATGGAATTAAATCCAGAACTTGATTTAAAGTTTAAAGAATTTATAGAAAAAATTAATTAGTATAGGAGGTGATTATTTTGCATAGAGAAGATTTTTTAATGTTTGAAAATAATCAAAATCTAATTTATTTTGATAATGGTGCAACTACTTTTAAACCAAAAAGAGTGGTAGATAAGGTTGTTGATTACTATACCAAATATACAGCTAATGCTCATAGAGGAGATTATGATATTAGTTTAAAAGTTGATAATGAATATGAAGAAGCAAGAGAAGTTGTAAGACATTTTATAAATGCTAAAAGTTCTAAAGAGATAATATTTACTAAAGGAACAACAGAAAGTATGAACATGATTGTATTTTCATTTATGAAATATTATTTACATAAAGGAGATGAAATTTTAATCACGAAAGCAGAACATGCTAGTAATGTTTTACCTTGGTTTGAACTTGAAAAAGAATTAGGAGTTTCTGTTAAGTATATTCCTTTAACAAGTGAATATAAAGTTACTTTAGATAATTTAAAAAATGTTGTAACAGAAAAAACAAAAGTAATTTCTTTAGCACATGTAACAAATGTAATTGGAGATATTAGACCAATTAAGGAAATAACTGAATTTGCTCATGATAATAATATTTTAGTAGTAATAGATGGAGCTCAAAGTGTTCCTCATTTAAAAACCGATGTAGAAGATTTAGATATTGATTTCTTAGCTTTTTCTGGTCATAAGATGTTAGGACCAACAGGAGTTGGAGTTTTATATGCTAAAGAGAAATATTTAGAAAAATTTCGTCCTTTTAATTATGGTGGAGGAATGAATAGTAGATTTGAAAGTACTAAAGAAATTGAATACAAAGAACTTCCTTTAAGACTTGAAGCGGGAACAGAAAATATAGCAGGTGTTTTAGGACTTAAAGAAGCAATTTTATATCTAGAAAGTATTGGAATAGAAAATATTCATAAGCATGAACAAGAACTTCGAGAATATTTAATTAAAAGATTAAAAGAAGTTTCTAATATAACAGTTTATAATGAGAATAGTGAAGCAGGAATAGTTGTTTTCAATATTGAAAATATTTTTGCAGAAGATACATCAAGATTTTTAAATCATTATGGTATTTGTATTCGAGCAGGAAATCATTGTACAAAAATGGTTAAAGATGAAATTAAAGTTAAAAATACTTGTCGAATTAGTTTATATTTATATAATACAAAAGAAGAAATTGATAAATTAATTGAGGTTTTAAAAGAAAATAATAAAATATACGATATAATATTGTAATAGAAAAGAGGTAAAAATGGATAATAGTTTAAAAAGAGAAATAATAGTTGATAATGCTAGTAATCCATATCATAAGAAAAAAGTAGAAGATGATAATTTTATTAAAGCTAATACACATAATGAATCTTGTATTGATAATATTGATTTATATGTTAAAATTAAAGATGGAGTTGTAATTGACGCTTATTTTGATGGTGAAGCTTGTGCTATTACAACTAGTGCTACTAGTATCATGTTAAGAAAAATAATTGGAAAAAGTGTTGATGATGCAAGAAATATAATGAAAGAATATTATAAAATGATTAATGAAGAAGAGTATAAAGAAAATATGCTTGATGAACTTAATCTTTATTCAGATATTTCTAAACAGGCCAGTAGAAAAAAATGTGCCATTTTACCTTTTCAAACTTTAGAAAAAACTTTTAAAATTTATGAGGAGTCTAAATAAAATAACATTTCAGTAATTTGAAGTGTTATTTTTATTTTTAACTTCTAATTTTTTGTTATAGTGTTGTTGCTTATTCATAAAATTTATTGTATAATACTAATATCGTAGTGGAGGGAAAAATGAAATTGATAAAGAATAATAAAGTTACAATTTTTGTTATAATCTTATTTTTAGTGATGGTTTTAGGAGTTATAGAAATAAAGAATTATTTGATGCCTGATGATGCTAAAGCTGTTTATGGAGATAGATTAGATGGGATTGAAGAACACCCTCTTTCTGATAGTACCCTAAAGGGAATTGAGGATAAATTAAAAGAAAACGATAAAGTTACAGATGCTAAGGGATGGATTAAAGGAAAAATCATAAAATATATTATTACTTATTCTGATAATACTAGTGTTGCTGATGCTAAAAAAGTAGCTAATGGTTTAGTTGATATGTTTGAAAATGATGAATTAGGATATTATGATTTAGAAGTTACATTGAAAAAAGACAATAAAGAATTAAACAATTTTCCAATTGCTGGATATAAAAGTCCTGAAACTAAAACAATAGTATATTCGAAAGATAGAGAAATAACTAAAGAGGAAGAAAATGAAGAATAAAAAGAAATTAATAATATTTATTGCCATAGTAGCTGTTGTTGTTTTTGTAGCTTTGTTTTTTATTTATTATTATAGAGAATCTAGTCTTTTATCATCAGATGATAAGAATTGGATAAGTGAAAATGGTACTAAAGTAATAGATATAAATGTTTTTAACGATGTAGCTGTTTATGGTATGGACGGAGAAGGTGTTGTTTTTAACTTTTTAGATTATGTAGAAAAAGAAACATCTTTAAAATTTAATAAAATTCCTTATTCTAAGGAAGAAGCTACTGGTAATAGTAATTATAAAATTGAGATAGTTGATGGTAGTACAAGTTTAGCAACTAATCAGTTATTGTTATTTGAAGATAATTATGTTGCTATATCAAAAAATTCTCAGATAAAAATTAATAGCATTAAAGATTTTTCAGATTATAAGGTTGGAACTTTAGATTCAGAAGAATCTAATATTAGTTATTATTTAAAAAGTGCTAATGATATTAAATATACATCTTATAAAAATACAAATAGTTTATTTAAAGGATTAGATGAAAATGAAGTTGATTTAATAATTGTTCCTAATATTTTATCACTTGAAAATACAATTAATAATGATAAATATTATTTAAATTATTTCTTTACTGATATTACTAAGAAAATAGTTTTTACTCTTGATACTAATAATAAAGAATTAGATAGTATTTTAGAAAAATATTTTAATTTTTGGATGAAAGAGTATTATGTTGAAGAATATAATCGTTTATTCTTAGATTATTATGTTGAAAAGCGAAATATAAATGATAAAACCAAAACAGATTTATTAAGTAAAACTTATGTTTATGGTTATGTTGAAAATGAACCTTATGAAATAACTAAAGGTTCTAATATATCAGGAATTGCAGCTGAATATATAAATCGTTTAATAAGATTAACGGATATTGATTTTACTTATAAAAAATATCAAAGTATCGATGATTTAAATCGAGCTATAAGTGCTGGAGATGTTGATATTTATTTTGACTATATAGGTAATCAAAATAGTAGATATTTAAAAACTGTTTCAACTTTTGTTGAGAATTATGTAGTTTTAGGAAAAACAAAAGATGATTATGTAATTTCTTCTTTTCAAGGATTAAAAGGACATAATGTTTATATGCTTAATAAAAGTAAATATTTAACAGAATATGTAAAATCTGGAAGTATGGCTAATGTTAATTTAGTTGATACTCCTAAAGAATTAGAAAAAAATGCTTCTAAAAACAATGCTTTAATTGTTGTAGATAAAGAGGTTTATAATTATTATCGTAATTCAATTTTTAAAGATTATGAAGTTATTTATTCTGATATTATGAGTAGTGATTATTCTTTTATGGTAAGAAATGATAATGAATCTTTCTATAAATTATTTAATTATGTTATCAATACTAATTCATATTATAAATATCGTAATAGTGGACTTAATAGTTTAAATGTTTCTGTATTTGAATCATCTAGTTTTGAAGAAGTTTATTTACTAGTTTTAGCTATTATTTTAATACCTGTTATAAGTGCTATTGTTATATTTGTAATTTTAAGAAATCGTCATACTCTAAAACTTGTTAAGAAAGAGGATAGAAAGAAATATACAGATATGTTAACATCTCTTAAGAATAGAAATTATTTAAATCTACAAATTGATTCATGGAATTTAAATAAAGTATATCCTCAAACAATTGTTGTTGTTGATCTTAATAATTTAAAATATATAAATGATAATTATGGAAGAGAAAAAGGTGATAATTTAATTGTTAAAGCAGCAAGTATTTTAGTTAATACCCAACTTGAAAATACTGAAATTATAAGAAGTGATGGAACAGAATTTTTAATTTATTTAGTTGGTTATAGTGAAGCTCAAATTGAAGTTTATTTGAAAAAACTAAGAAAAGAGTTAGCCGAACTTCCTTATGGATTTGGAGCCTCAGTTGGTTCAAGTATGATATTTGATAATATAAAAACAATTGATGATGCTATAAATGAAGCAATGATTGATATGCAAAGTGATAAAGAAAGTTATCGTTAATGAAAAAATTAAAATCTTATATAAAACGTATTATCAAATTACTTAATCGAGAAGAATTGCATGTTTTACCTGGTCATTTAGCTTTTAATATAGTTCTTATGATAGTCCCAGTATTCTCTCTTATTGGAGTACTGGGTTCTAATCTTGATTTAACTAGAGCTTTGAACTATTTAAATTCTAGTGTTCCAGAGGCTCTTATGAATATTATTAATTCGGCTATTTCAATAAAAACTAATAATTTTAACTTATTATTGTTTATTATTTTTAGTTTTTGGATTGTATCAACTGGTTGTAGAGCTATCATCAATGCTAGTGAACTTTTATTTAAAATAAAAGAAAAAAGTATTATAAAAAAATACTTAAAATCTTTCTTAATGGTTATTGTTCTGTTCTTATTAATTGGATTTATTATAGTTGTACCAATTTTAGGTGATTTCATTATGAAATTTCTTGGTAATATCTTAAAAGAAAATGCCTTAGATGTAGTTATAAATATTTATAATATATTAAAATATCCTATTACTTTAATTTTAATGTTTATTTTGATTAAAGGATTATATTTAACTTCTTTAAGTATTAAAATAAGTCCTAAGTATATGAATAATGGTGCTTTATTTACAACTATTGCTTGGTTTATTTTAACAAGAATTTATTCATTTCATTTAAATAATTATAGCAATTATAATTTATATTATGGAAGTTTATCTAATATTTTAATTATTTTAGTTTGGGTTTATTTATTAGCTTATATATTTACAATAGGATTAGCTTTAAATGCTGATAATTATTTATTTTCTTTAAATAAGAATAGTATAGAAAAAAATGATGGTAATTGATATCATCACTTTTTCTTTTTAAAGAGTATTAATACGATTTATTTTTTGTAAGTAACTAGAATCATTTAAGAGGCTTACTAATACTTTCATATTTTTTAATTCACCTGATGCATGAATTATATAATGTTTATTGTTTATATCACCTAGATAAATCATAACATGGCCTTGTTGATATAATAAAGCAGGAGCTTTACCTTTTATAATTTCTAATTTTTGATTAGCAGTTTTATTACTTAAATCTATGATATTTCCAATACTTTTATTTTGATCTTTTGTATTTCTTGGAAAATTAAAACCAAAAGTTCGATAAATATTAGCAACATAACTCGAACAATCAACATTTTGATTAAGACCTGACCAAGAATAAGGAACTCCTTCATATTTAAATGATTCTATAATAACATTTCTTTTAGTATAATCTAAATAACCAATATGGGCTTCATTTCTTTTTAAAGTAATAGTTTCTTTTTCTAAAGCACCATCTTTATTTTTAATTGGAATACTAACTAGATAACCATCTTTATTAGTTCCTAAATAGGGAAGTTTAACACTCATATCTAAAATTAAATCATTTACTTTAATAGAAGAATTAGTAACTATTATAAAATCATTTGGTTCTATAAAATAATTTCTATCATCAAGACTTAAAGGAGCAATATTTTCTTTTAATACCCAACCATAATAAGTAGGGGATAAAACAAAATACCAATTTTTATCTTTACTTTCATTTAGAATAATAACTTCTGTATTAACTAATAATTCTGTTTCTTGAATACTATCAAAGTTTTCAACTCCTTCTAAATCATAAAAATGAATATTTGTTGGAAAACTTCTTAAATTAGCTCTTTTTACAATGATACCTCGTTTAATTTCTGTTTGAGTTTTAACTTGTTCTAGGTTTCTATTTGCTAGAATATTTTCTTTATCTTCTTTAGATACAATTTTATCATCATTATATTTAGGAACACTAGGTAAACTATAAGAATTAATATATGATAATATTTTATCTTTTGAAACTTCTTTTATATTTTTTAAATCAAACATTGTACCACTTTTTTCAAATATTTCTTTATTAATACTTTCAATTTCTTCAGAAGTTTTTAAAATTTCATTATCTAAATTTTCTATATAAATTTTAGAATTTTCTGGTATTTCTTCAATATAGGTATCATCAAATACTTCTTTTTCTTCATTATCTTTAGTTTTATTATTAAAACAAGCTGTAGAAGTTAATATTAATAAAGATAAGAAAGTTAATATAACTATTTTCTTCAAATTATCACCTAATAATATTTTATACATAATATTATTTTTTATCAATAAATATTTTATATCTCTAGGAAAATAAATTTATTCATGTTATACTAATTATAAAGAATAGAGA
>CANRJE010000045.1 GCA_947630865.1 uncultured Bacilli bacterium
TTCCATAGATTTATTTTGCAAGATTAAATTCAACACTTGTACTTTTTAGGGGTGGAATTTACTTTTGCACTCGAGGACTTGTAATTAAAAGAAGAATTTCTTTAAAAAAATATTGAAATTCTTTTTATTTTCGATTAGAATAATAAGAAGTTTAATTTTGAAAACAATTAAGGTTTAAAATCTTTATTTGAGGAGGATTAAGATGCGAATTGCTGTTTTTTCTGATATTCATGGAAATTTAGAAGCTTTAAAAGAAATATTAAAAGATATTGAAAAAGAAAATATTGATGATATTATCTGTTTAGGAGATGTTATTGGACTTGGACCTAATAGTTCAGAATGTTTAGATTTAATTATTAAAAATAATATTAAATTGGTTTTAGGTAATCATGAACTTTATTATTTATTTGGAAGTAATATCGATCCTACTATGGATATTAGACATAAAGCTCATTATCGTTATATTGCAGAATCGCTTAATGAAGATGAAAAAATGTTTTTAGAAAAATGTCCTTTATTTATTGAATGTAAATATCAAGATAAGAAATTACTATTTGAACATTTTTTAATTAAAGATAAAACTAAAAAATATCCTTTTTATAGCCTAGGTTTATTAACAAATATGAAAGATTGTCTTCCTGATGTTATTAAAAAAATAGGAGCAGATTTTATTTTTATAGGACATGAACATAGTAGTTTCACGATGGACTTTGAAGGTCAAAAATTAGTTGATATAGGAACAAGTGGTTGTGTTAAACGTAATATTACTAATTATACAATAATTGAATTAAGAAACGATATTCAAGTTATGAAAAAAGTAATTACTTATGATAAAGAAAAATTAGAGGAAGCTTTAAAAAAAATTGACTATCCTGAAAGAAATCAATTAGCAAAACATTTTTTTGGTTATGAAATAGAAAATATTAAAGAAAATTGATATTTTCTATTTTTTTGATATAATAGAGATAATAGGAGATAAGATGAAAAAAATAGTTGAAATTGATATTTTAAAAGAAGAACATTTATATGATACATATAATCAAAAAATGGTATCAGATAATTTAGTTGAATACATATATAAAAAAGTAGGACCTATTAGAAAACAAGATAGTATTGTTATAGTTATAAATAAAAGAATTAAAGATAAATGTGAAATACTATTAAGAGAAGGATTTAAAAAAGGTTATGAAAAAAGTATTTGGTCACATTATAGAGATAATTATTTACAGATAGTATACTTTTTAATTGGTTTTATTATGTTATTTTTTTCAAGAGTTATTAATGAAAATTTAATATTAGACGAAATATTGGTAATTGGTGGTTGGGTTTTAATTTGGGAAGCTATTTCGATTGAAATTTTTAATAATTCCGAAAATAGAAAAAGAAGAAGAATTATGAAGAAATTAGATGAAGCTGAATTTATTGAAAATTATATAAAATAGGAGTTATATATGTTAAAAGTTGAACATTTAGAAAAGAGATTTAAAAGAACTATTAAAGATAATAAAAAAGAAGAATTTTTAGCTGATAATGATATTTCTTTTGTTGCTAATGATGGAGAAATAATTGGAATATTAGGACCAAATGGAGCAGGTAAAACAACTTTATTAAGAATGATTGTAGGAATATTAGAACCATCTTCTGGTTTAGTTGAATTTGATTCTAAAAGTTATAAAGATGATGAAATTTCAATTAAAAAAAATTTAGCTTTCTTATCAGGAAATACTAAACTATATAATTCTATTTCTCCATATGAACTTTTAGAAATGTGTGCTAAGTTTTATGGAGTTAAAAAAGATTTAATTGCATCAAGAATTAATGAAATTGCAGAGATTTTAGAAATGAAAAACTTTTTATATAGTCGTATAGAAAATTTATCTACAGGTGAAACACAGAGAGTTAATATAGCAAGATGTTTAATTCATGATCCCAAGTATTATATTCTTGATGAGGCTACTAGTGGTTTAGATATTATTTCTAGTCAGATTATAATTGATTTTATTAAAAAAGAAAAAGAAAGAGGTAAAACAATTTTATATTCAACACATTATATGGAAGAAGCTGAAAATATATGTGATAGAGTAATAATGCTTAACAAAGGACAAATTATTGAAGAAGGAACACCAATTTCAATTAAAGAAAAAACAATGACTAATAATTTAAGAGAAGCCTTTTTCAAATTGATGGAGGGAAAATGAAAAATATTTTAAAAAAAGAAATTCGAGAATTATTTCGTGATAAAAAATCTTTGATGATGATGTTAATTATTCCCTTTATGATACCTCTTTTAGTTTTAGGACTATCAGCTTTATATGAAAGTGAATTAAATCTTGATAATTTAAAATATAATCGAATTGGTTTTACATATAAATTAACTAAAGCTGAAGAAGAAATTGCAAAAAGAGTAGGGATTGATGCTCATGTTGCTAGTTTAGATAAAATAAAAGAAATGTATGAAAATGATGAATTAGATTTATATGTAACTAAAACAAATAATAAATATACGATTAATGGTGTTAATAATGAAGCTATGCTTTATGCTAAATCATTAGTTGATTCGTATTTCACTTTATATGCTGAATTTTTACAAACGGAATATTTAGAAGAATATAATGTTCCAACGGATTCCTTTAATCAAATAATTCAAGTTGAAGAGAATATTTCTGATTCTGAGAATTTCTTTGCTAGTTATATTGTTAATTATGCTTTTCTTTTTATAATCATGGCTATTACTGTTTCAGCTACTTATCCAGCTACTGATGCAACAGCAGGGGAAAAAGAAAGAGGAACACTTGAAACACTTTTAACGTTTCCAATCAAGAGTAAAGATATTATAATTGGTAAATTTTTAAGTGTTTCTATATCATCTATTATAACGGGAGTTATTAGTTTAATTTTAGTTTATTTTTCTTTAATTTTAGCTGGTAATATTTTTAGCATCTATGAAAATGTTAATATGGTTTTATCGATTGAATCTATTATCTTTTCTTTAGTAGTAATTCTTGCTTATTCATTCTTAATAAGTGGAATTTGTATTGCTATAGCAAGTTGTTCTAAAAGCTTTAAAGAAGCTCAAAGTGCTTTAACACCTATTACTTTTTTATCATTTTTCCCTGGATTTATTGCTTTTATGGTTAATTTGAAGTCTAGTTCTCTTATATCTTTAATACCATTTATTAATTATTCTTTAATTTTTAAAGATATCTCGGAAGGAGTAATTAATTATTTAGATATTTTTTTGATGTTAGCATCAACAATATTCTTTATAAGTATTGTTTTAATGATTGTTATTAAAGAATATAAGTCCGAAAAAATACTATTTACAAATTAATTATAAAAATTGTTAAAAAAAAATTATGTTAGAAAGTTTATCTTTTGAATAAGGTAAAAGGTAAATATTCAGGATAACTTGTAAAACATAATATTTTTTTTGTGGTTGGATGAGGAAACTCTAATTTATAAGCATAGAGACCAAGATTTTTATTTTGGTCTTTTCCATATTTATTATCACCATATAAAGGATGATTAATATGTGAAAACTGAAGTCTTATTTGATGATTTCTACCAGTTTCTAAATCAACTTTAACAAGTGATAAATCTTTTTTTTGATCATAACTTAGAAGTTGATATTTAAGAGATGCATATTTTCCTATTCCATTCTCTTTAACAATACTTTTAGTTCCTATTTTTTCTAAATAATTTTCTAAATGTCCTTCGTTTGCTATTTTTCCATATATAACTGCTAAATAACTTTTCTTAAATGTTTTATTGATAATTGCTTCTTGAAGTCGTTTAGCCGCTTTACTAGTTCTAGCAAAAACCATAATACCACTTGTTTTTTTATCAAGACGATGAACTAAACCTAGATATACATTACCTTTCTTATTATATTTTTCTTTTATATAACTTTTAATAATTGTTAGCATATCAATATCACCTGTAATATCACTTTGACTTAAAATATTTTGAGGCTTGATAACTACAATTATATGGTTATCTTCATATAAAATTTTTAAATTATTCATATTCAACAATCCCTGTTATACCACATGGTAAAATTAAATTATTTTTAGTTATTTTTAAACCAATTTCAAAAGCATCAATTTTAGCTTTTTTTTGATTAGTTAAAGTTAAAATATTTTTAATAACTATAGGTGATAAACCAGAATAAGAATTAACCATCATGAATAAAGGATTATCACTTAGTAATTCTTGACATAGTTTAATTAAATTAAATAAGTCTTTTTCTAATGACCAAATTTCGCCATTTGCTCCTTTACCATAACTAGGTGGATCCATGATAATAACATCATATTTATTACCACGTCTAATTTCTCTTTTAACGAATTTCAAAACATCATCTACTAAAAAACGAATAGGTTTATTATCTAAATGATTAAGTTTAACATTTTCTTTAGCCCAATCAATCATACCTCTTGATGAATCAACATGAACTACTAGGCCTCCAGCTTTTAAAGCTGCTATACTAGCTGCACCTGTATAGGCAAATAAATTTAAAACTTTAATTGGTCTTTTAGAATTTTTAATCATTTCCATCGTATAATTCCAATTGATAGCTTGTTCAGGAAATAAACCTGTATGTTTAAATCCCATTTGTTTAATATTAAATTTTAAATCATGATAGGAAACTATCCAATTATCTAAAGGACGATTGTTTTCCCAATGACCTCCACCTTTATTGCTACGATAGTAAGTAGCATCTAATTTACTAGGATTTAATTTTCCATTATCCCACATAACAAGAGGATCGGGTCTTAATAAATAAATATTTTTCCATCTTTCATATTTCATACCAAGACTAGCATCAATTATTTCATAATCAAAAAAATCATCAACAACTTTTATTTCCATAATTACCTCGTATTCTTTTTTATTATAACATGAGTAGTGATGTATATTTTAACATATTTTTAAAAAAAATAAAAAAAATTAGGAAAAATTAAAAAAAATAAAAAAAAGCGGTTATATTCTTAATGGGAGGTTAACATGAAAAGGAAAAAAATTATCTTTTATTTTTTAGTTTTATTATTTATATCTTTAATTATTATATCTTTTACTAGTAATATTAATTTTTATAAAGATGAAAAGAAAATTTATGAAGAAATTACAAATATTAATACTTTAATAGGAGAGGATAATGAATCAGATATTGATTTTTTAGAACTTAAAAAAATAAATAAAGAAGTTGTTGGTTGGATAGAAGTTTTAGGAAGTAAAGTAGATTATCCTTTTGTTCAAACTACCAATAATAGTTTTTATTTAAATCATACTTTTAATAGAAATTATAATGGTAATGGTTGGGTATTTATGGATTATCGAGATAAAAATTTTAAAAATAAAAATACTATTATTTATGCTCATGGAATTTATTCAAATGCTTTATTTGGTTCTTTAATTGATATTTATAATTCAAGTAGTTGGTATCAAGATAATACTAAACATTATATTAATATTACAACACCTGATAAAAAGTTAATTTATAAAATATTTAGTATTTATGTTATAAAAACAACTAATGATTATATTGAAACAGATTTTAAAAGTATAAATGAATATAGAGATTTCTTAATTAAAATTAAAAATAGAAGTTATTATAATTTTAATGAAGAAGTTTTAGTAAATGATAAAATAATTACTTTATCAACTTGCTATAATAAAAAAGAAAAATTAGTTATTCATGGAAAACTAATTTGATAATAAAATAAAAAAAATATAAAAAAAGGGGACTGTCACCCCCTGTGAACAGTCCCTTAAAAAGAATAAAAAGGGGTTGGCTAGTGTGATACTAGCGACCAATTCGCCTAAAATTCGAATTGGTAGTTACTATATTAATCGATTGTTCTTATTTTGTCAAGAAAAAAAATAAAATATTGACATTAATTTTTAAAAAACATATAATGTTAATGATTTCCTGAAAAAATTTAAATAAAAAATAGGGAAAATTCATAATAATTACATAAAAGGGTATTACAATAAGAAAGTTATGAAATTTATAATTATCAATAAAAGGAGAGCATAATATGTTAAAATTATTTAAAAATTTAGGTAAAAAAGAATTATTATTTGTTATTATTTCTATAGGTTTTATTTGTGTTCAGGTTTTTCTTGATTTAAAAATTCCTGATTATATGCAAAAAATAACAACTTTAGTTGAAACTTCTGGAACGACTAAAGAGATTATAGTACAAGGTTTATATATGCTGGGTTGTGCTTTAGGAAGTTTATTAACAAGTGTTATTGTTAGTTTTTTAGCAACCTATATAGCTAGTAAGTTTGGAGAGGCAACAAGAAAAATAGTATACAGAAAAGTATTAGGTTTCAGTATGGAAGAAATTAAAGATTTTTCCGTTTCTAGTTTAATTACAAGAACAACTAATGATGTTGGACAAATTCAAATGTTGATTTCATTTGGATTACAGGCTTTAATAAAAGCTCCAATTATGGCTGTATTTGCTATTTCTAAAATTGCAGGTAAGAATATGCAATTTAGTATGTTAACTTTTATTGCTGTTATATTATTATTAATATTAATAACAGTTATAATTTTAACAGTTATTCCAAGATTTAAAATTGTTCAAAAATTAACGGATAATTTAAATAGAATTACAAGAGAAAATTTAACTGGTATTAGAGTTGTTAGAGCTTTTAATGCTGAAGAATATCAAAAAAATAAATTTAATGAAGCCAATAGTAAACTTACTAATACTCAATTATTTAATCAAAGAGTAATGGGTATTATGAATCCTTTTATGAGCTTAATGATGTCAAGTTTAACTTTAGGTATTTATTTTGTGGGTTCAATGCTTATTAATCAAAGTGATATGGCTTCAAAATTGACTATTTTTAGTGATATGGTTGTTTTTTCTTCATATGCCATTCAAGTTATTATGTCGTTCATGATGTTAGTTATGATTTTCTTAATCTATCCAAGAGCTAGTGTTTCAGCCAATCGTATTAGAGAAGTTCTTGAAACAACAAATAAAATTCAAGATGGAACGCATGTTAAAGGAAAAGAGATTGGAACAGTTGAATTTAAAAATGTTTCTTTCAAATATCCTGATGCTGACGAGTATATGATAAAAAATGTCTCTTTTAAAGCTAAAAAAGGAGAAACGGTTGCATTTATTGGAGGAACAGGTTCTGGTAAAAGTACTTTAATTAATTTAATACCAAGATTTTATGATGTAACAGAAGGTGAAATCTTAGTAGATGGTGTTAATGTTAAGGACTATCACTTAAATAGTTTACATGAAAAATTAGGTTATGTACCTCAAAAAGCTGTTATGTTTGCTGGAAGTGTTGCTGAAAATGTAAGCTATGGAGAGGCAAAAGAAAAAATAAGTAAAAAAGATATTGAAAAAGCTATTGAAGTTAGTCAAGCAAAAGAGTTTGTATCAAAAATGGATAATGGAATAGATTCTTTTATTGCAAGAGGTGGTACTAATGTTAGTGGTGGTCAAAAGCAAAGATTAGGAGTAGCAAGAGCTATAAGTAGGCATCCAGAAATTTATATATTTGATGATACCTTTTCAGCCCTTGATTATGAAACAGATTTAAAACTTCGAAGAGAATTAAAAAAATACACAAAAGATGCTACGACATTGATAGTTGCAAGTCGAGTTGGAACAATCATTGAAGCTGATAAAATAATTGTTCTTGAAAATGGTGAAGTAGTTGGTATGGGAACACATGAAGAGTTATTAAAAAACTGTGATGTTTACTATGAAATTGCAAGGAGTCAACTAAGTGAGGAGGAATTAGCATGAACAGAAGACGAGGACGAAATTTTGAAAAGCCTAAAGACTTTAAAAAAGCTATGATAAATTTGTTTACTTATTTAAAACCATATATGTTATTTCTTATAATAGCAACAATATTAGCTGGAGTTGGGTCAGTATTCTCAATTATTGGACCAGATAAAATTAAAGAGATAACCAATCTAATTATTAGTGGCTTAACAACAAAAATTAATCTTTCAGAAATCAAAAGAATTGCTATATTTCTAATTACTATTTATTTAATTGGTGCTATTCTTGTTTACATTGAACATTTTATAATGGCAACGGTTACTAATCGTTTTTCTAAGAAATTACGTAGTGAAATTAGTGAAAAAATTAATAAATTACCATTAAAATATTTTGATAAAACTCCTTATGGAGATATATTATCAAGAGTTACTAATGATGTTGATACAATGAGTCAAACTGTTAATCAAAGTATTGGAACTTTCGTTAGTAGTTTAACTTTACTAGTTGGTTCTATTTTCATGATGTTTTATACCAATTATATATTAGCAATAACGGCTATTCTTTCTAGTTTATTTGGTTTTCTATTTATGTCAATAGTTCTTTCTAAAAGTCAAAAGTACTTTATGGAATTTCAAGAAGAATTAGGTAACTTGAATGGTCAAATTGAAGAGACTTATACAGGACATAATATTGTAAAAGTTTATAATGGATTTCAAAAAGAAACGAAGGCTTTTGATGATATAAATAATCGTATGTTTCAAAGTGCGATGAAAAGTCATTTCTTTTCAGGACTTATGCAACCATTTATGGCTTTTATTGGAAACTTTGGCTATGTAGCTGTTTGTGTTGTTGGTTCATCTTTAGTTATTAATGGAACGATTTCTTTTGGAGTAGTTATAGCATTCACGATTTATGCTAGACTATTTACTCAACCATTATCTCAACTTGCTCAAGTAGCAACATCTTTTCAAAGTGCTGGAGCTGCTAGTGAAAGAGTCTTTGAATTTTTAAAAGAAGAAGAAATGCCTAGTGAAGATGAAATTCATAATTATTTAGATAAAAAAGAGGTTGTTGGAAATATTGAATTTAAGCATGTCAACTTTGGTTATAATGATGATAGATTGATTATCAAAGATTTTAATGCAAAAGCGAAAGCTGGATCAAAAATTGCAATTGTAGGACCAACTGGAGCAGGTAAAACAACACTTGTTAATTTGCTTATGAAGTTTTATGATGTTACATCTGGTGAAATTTTAATTGATGGCATTGATATTAAAAATTTAACAAGAGAAAATATCCATGATTTATTTATTATGGTTTTACAAGATACTTGGGTTTTTGAAGGAAGTATTTATGAAAATATTGCTTATAACAAAGAAAATGTATCTCTTGATAAAGTAAGAGAAGTTGCAAAAACTGTTGGAATTGACCATGTTGTTAAAAGTTTAAATAAAAACTATGATACAATTCTTTCCGATAATGAAACTTTATCAGCTGGTGAAAAACAACTTTTGACAATTGCTCGTGGTATGATAAAAAATGCACCTTTCTTAATTCTTGATGAAGCAACTTCATCTGTTGATACGAGAACTGAAGAATTAGTAAGTAAAGCTATGGATAAGTTAACAGAAGGAAGAACATCATTTATAATTGCACATAGACTTTCAACAATTAAAAATGCTGATCTTATTTTAGTTCTTAATGAAGGAAATATTATTGAACAAGGAACACATGAAGAATTATTAGCTAAAAAAGGATTTTATGCTAAACTTTATAATTCTCAATTTGAAAGTGTTACAAAATAGAAATAGTTATATGAAATTTATGTGAAGTTTAGGCTCAACTATTTTCTTTTTTTTATTAGCATGTTATACTAATTAAGTAATTATTCGGAGGGTATATGAGTAGTATTGCAAACAATGAATTTCAAATTTCTGATTTAATAGCTGTTAGTTATAGTGAGGATTATTTAGAATATTTAGATGAAAAAACTAAAAAACAATTAGAAAAAGTGACTTTTTATCCTGATACTATTTATTTTGTTGAACAACTTAGTTGCAATGATAATGGTATTTATAGAGAGTTCTATACAGATGTGTTATATGCTATTGAAATATTTAATCGCGAAAGTCGTGAACCTTTCAAATTTGCACCTGATTTTTTAAATGTAAGTCCTTTTCCTATAGAATATTTAACTCCAGAAGAGTATGAAAAAGGAAGTGTTACGAGATGGCGTTTATTTACAATTTTTCAACAAGTAAATAATAATTATCAAAAAGCAACTAGTAAAAGCGGAGTTAAACGATATGGAACTAGATTAAAAAGTCCAAGGGTAGGGTAAAAATGCAAGAAATCATAAAGTTTTTAACTGAAAGAAATGAAACAATTAGTACTATGGAATCTGCAACGGGAGGTTATATAGCATCAAGTATTACAAATATAAGTGGTTCATCATTAGTTTTAAAGTTTTCAGCTGTTACATATTCTAATGAATATAAAATTAAAATGGGAGTTGATTCTTCCATTATTACTAAATATTCTGTTTATAGTATGGAATGTGCTAAGGATATGAGTTTAAAAATTTCAGAATATGCTAATGCTAGTTATGGAGTTGGTGTAACTGGAAAGATAAATGATTATGACCCTAACAATTTAGTGGGCGATAATTCAACTGTTTTCTTAAGTATCTATGAAGCTAAATCCAAAAAATATTATACGAAAATTATTAAAGTTAAAAATCAATCAAGAGAACTAAATAAAGAATTAATAAAAGATGAATTTGTAAGTTTATTTAAGAAAAGTTTCATGAATTAAAAAAATGTGTAAAATTATGTAAAAATTTAAACTTTTTTATCGAAAGATTTAAAAGTTTTTTTGTTTTAAATTGGAAAATTGT
>CANRJE010000046.1 GCA_947630865.1 uncultured Bacilli bacterium
AGATATCTCCTGCTATTACTTTTGTTTTACTTGTACTTACTTCTTCATTTGTAAAAAAGGCTCTTGATACTCCTAATGCTGTTCCTATTATTAAAACCATGATTATAACTAATCCTAATACTTTTCTTACTGGATTCTTTGCTTTTATTTCTCCATTTTCTGTTAATATTTTTTTCATAATTATTACATACTCCTTTTTTATTATTATTTCTTGAAATTTTAGATAATATTACAAATCATTTGTGGAACTTTTTACCATTGTTAAGATAAGTATATCACAAATGTGGCTGTTAGCCTATATTATTTTTAAAAAAATTAAAGAAAAATAAATGTATTAGGTGGTAAATATAAATGGGTATAATCTATAAGAAAACATATATTAGAGATAGAGTGTTTGTTCATGATGACGAATACTACTATAATCTAATTAGAAAAAATTTAAAAAAATTTCGAAAAGAAAAAAATTTAACTCAACAAAATCTAGCTGATATGGCTGATATTTCAAGAGAATATTTATGTGATATTGAAAATGAAAGCCGTGGAAAACATGTTACTATTGCAATTCTCGGTAGAATTGCTGATGCTATGGAAATAGATATTAAAAAATTTTTTAATAAATGAAAAAAGCTTTAAAGATAACTCTTTAAAACCTCAAGATATTTTTCTTGCATACCTACATATCTATCTAATAGATGACGAACTTTATCATCTATTTTTTTATTATTTAAAATTTTTCTTCCTTCAATAATTCCCATATTTGTACCTTGTATTAAAAGCTCTGCAATTTTAGAATTACTTTTATCATTCATTGTTTTCATTTCAATTCCAGACTTAGTCATAGCTTTAGTCATCATATTTGTTTCATGAGGTTTTCCATCATTATATTCTGGATAAATTTTTTCAATATCTTTTTTGATATTTTCATATGTCTTTGATTGTTTTTCTAAAATATTTTTAAAACTATCGTCTTCTACTTTATCAAGTATATAACTAATGGCATCAGTTCCCATACAACAACCTTTATGCATTTCATCTAACGCATTTATATTTTCCATTTTTATCACCATTTATATGATGTTTATTTTTTTTAAAATTATTCACATTCTTCTGAAACTTTTAATCCTTCTTCTAAATCTACTTCAATTAAAAAATCATAATAAAGAATATTATCTTTTTTGGTATTAATATCTAAATAACCATAATAATAAAGTTTTTTATCTCCTTCTTTAAATATTTCTATTCCGTTTGAATCTTTATCTTTAACTTTAATATCAAATACTTTATCATATTTTGTTTTATCTTTTTTACAAGTTAAAGTTCCTTCTTTTAAATTTATTATATATACGTGTTTATTTTTTTCTATATTAATATCTTTATCAAAAACTTTAATTTTTGAAAAAGTAAATGAATTATCTTGTTTTTTTATAAAATATGTAACTGATATGTCTAAAAAAACTAAAATTGCTAATATTAATATTGTAATTCTATTATTTTTTTTCATCTAATTCACCTTTAATCCATGTCATAATAACATCAACTATATATTCTTTTTCATCTATTGTTAATTCATGATTTTTTTTAATATGATGCCATTTTTCTATACAACCTCTACAACAAGTTGCTGTTGCATGTTGAGATATAAATACGGGATGTCCCTTCATTGGAGTTTGTTTTCCATCATTTATTATAAATGATTTACTTAATCTTTTTTCAACAAAATCCATAGCATGACTTCTTATTTTATCTATTCCTTTTTCTTTAATATAAATAATATCTTTTTCTTTTAAATGAAATTTATTTCGAAAAGTTGATTTTTTTAAATTAGCTAAAACTAATTCAATTTTTTCTTTATCTAGATTGTTCATATATATTTTTTATATCCTCACTTCTAACTATAAAATCAATATTTAAATCTTTATCTATTAGAAAATTTTCTAATAATTTAATAACTTTATTTCCAACTTCTTCATGTGAAAAACCATAAACACCTGTTCCAAGAGATGGACATAAAACATTATGATAATTGTTTTTTACTAATTCATTTAAAAGATTAGAATAGGTATTTAATAATAACTCTATAGCATTATCATGTTCCCATTTTTTTGGACCTTGAACAAAAACAATATCCATTTTTAAATTAAAACCTGGTGTAATTCTAATATCTCCTATTTTCATAATATTATTAACATTATAGTTATTAGTATAATAATCTATTTTATATTTTTTATTAATATAATTTTCTAATTCTTTAATACCAGCTTTTTTAAATATAGCTCCACTTGTTCCTGAACCCATAACCATTTGAGGATTAGTAGCATTAACAATAGCATCATGATTTTTTAATATATTATCATCAGTTATATCACCAACTATTATATTCAATTTTCCCATATTTATCTCCTAACTATTTTTAATATAACATGAAATTTATATTAATTAAATAATATTGCTTTAAGTAATGATAAAAAAATGGCAAATTGCCATTAATTTTCTTTTATATATTTATAGATATTTTTATTAATTACTTCTTTAGAATATGCTATTTTATTATTAACAAGAGCATTTATATTATCGATATAATCTCGATTAACTTCTGTATCTTTACTTGTATAAGTATTTTTAGAACTATTATAAATAGCTTTATCACTTATCCAAGATCTATCTTCAAAAATTACTAAACCTTCTTTAGTACTCAAAATATCAGAACCTGTAAATAATCTAGAATCATAATCAATTCCAAACAAATTATAAACAGTTGGAAGAACATCAGAAGATGATGCTACTTTTGTAATCTTAGTATCCTTTAACTTTGAATTATATATAATTAGTTTATTATGATTTATTTCAAAAGTACCATCTTTTTTATAAGATGATGCTTCATTTATTTGATTTAAACTTAAAGCATATGGATAATGATCTGCCATTAATACTATAACTGTATCATCTAATTTATTAGCTTCTTCTAATTTTTTAATTAAAGTTTCAAGGGCTTTATCAAGTTCAATTTGAGTTGCAATATATGCTTTTACTTCTTCACTATAAGGAAGATTTTTTACCTCATTTCGATGCTTTATAGCCATTGAATTATCAAAATTATATTCAAAATGACCAGATACAGTCATATAGTAAGTCATGAAAGGTTTATCTGAATTAATATAATCATTAACTGTTGCATTAATCATCTCAACATCACTTTGAGGCCACATATTACAATTAATCTTTAATCCCATGTAACAAGCTTTAAAATTATCAAAACCAAGGGATTTTAAATATTTATTTCTATCTTGAAAATAACCAGAATTATTATGATAAGCAAATGTCTTATATCCTTCTTTCTTATAAGTATTAGCAAGTCCATAAGGAAAATAATCATTTCCTTTTCGCCAATTAGTTAAAAGTTCATAACTAGGGTGAAGTCCTGTTAAAGCTTGAAACTCTCCTCCTATTGTACTTAAATAATTAGGTGTATAAAAATTATCAAATATAAAACTAGAATTTGTAAGTTTATATAAAGTTGGTGTTAATTCAGGAGATATAGCTATTTCATCAAAAGATTCAGCTACTATATAAATAAGATTTTTACCTTCAAATATTCCTGTATATTTATTCTGTTTAGTACCAGTATTCTTACTTATATAATTAAAAGCTATTTGACTTTTCTTTTTAACATCATCTAAGTTTAAATCCTTAGTATTATAATCATATTCAAATAATTCTTGAGATTCATTTTCATTATTATCAAATACTTCTTCTATTTTTTCATTAAAACCAAAAGTTGTCCTTATAATATCCAAGCGATATGCGTTTAAAACACCTAGTTTTTCAATATTTAAATCCGTTTGATTCACGTCATGCATTAAAGAATAACCTGATAAATACTCATCTTTTCCTATATATAAATATATATTAAAAGCTAAAATTAAAGAAACTAATAGAGCTCCTTCAACTACTATTTTTTTAACATCTAATCTATTCAATTTTATTTTCTTTCTAAAAATTATTAATAATAATAAAGGAATAAAAAACAGTATTATATAAAAAACATTACTTAAAATTAACAATAAAGTTGATGTCCCAAAAGCCATAACTTGATCACTTAAACCTAGTAAAGATATACTAAAAAAATTATTAAAAATATTTTTAAAAACTAATTGAATTGCATATAAAATAGGTAAAATTGTATAAATAATATAAAGATTTATTTTATTTATTTTTTTAGTAAACACATTTGTTAATAAAGTAACAATGATTGAAACAATAATTGTATAAATAAAAATATTAATAATTGATTCTTTTAAAAACTCATCAAAAACACTAAATTGAAATACTATTTCTAACCAAGATAAAAATAAAAAATTTATAATGTTAGAAATCAAAACTCTTTTCATTCCTTTACTGCCTTTCAAAAAATATTAAAAATATAAGATATATATAACATATTAATAATTATATAATCAATATAATATTATTTTATTTTTATAAAAAGTTTCATTATAATTTTTCTATATTTTGAAATTTAAATAAATTTAAGCCAATTTCTTCATCATGATATCTATCTACTTCTCCATCAATAATATTAATAATCATTTCACAAGTAGCACTCACTATAGCTCTATTCAAATGTCCTCCAAAAACATGTCCTTCACTATCTCCTGCTGACATATGAATATGTGTATAAAATTCTTTGTTCATAGTATTAATTGTACCAGTCAATGAAACAATTTCAAAATCCCCTTGAAAACTATTAGAATAATATTTCTTTTCACTTGTTTTAAAAACTCCAACTGTAAAATCATTCGTAGCACCTAAAGCATTAATATTTGCTAATTTAATTTTTTCTTTTAAAGCAATTTCTTTAATTTTTTCTAATATTTCTTCTCCTTTATCTATTCTTACAACAATTGTCTTATTAAATTTTTTATATTCCATATTAAAATTTATCTCCTTTCAATCTAATATATTATTTATTTTAAAAATAATTTTATTCTAATAATCCCTTTTCTTTTAAATCTTTAAATATTATAGTATCAACTAGAGATACTTTATCTAAATCTTTGAAAGTTAACCATTTAATTTCAGAAATTTCGGAACTAGGAATAGGATTACCATCAAAAGAAGCAGTATAGCAAGTCATTTTAACAAGAACATCTTTTAAATCAGCTAAAGCTTTAAATGTTCCATAGTATTTAATAGTATCTTCTTTAATGTCAACATTTAATTCTTCCTTGCATTCACGAATAAGGGTTTCTTTATCAGTCTCACTTTCTTGTCTTTTTCCACCAGGTAAATAAAAATTTGTTTTGCCATAAGATAAAGTTCCTAAAATTTTCTTATCCTTTAAATATATTAAAGCTATCTTATCAATTTCCATTTACTCCTCCAATATTTTTATTGCTTCATTATAATCATTAATTTTATAATCACTTAAATCGTTTATTTTATCACGCTCATAATCAGAATATTTATCATAAACAGCAACAACCTGAAGTCCAGCATTTTTAGCTGCTTCAATGCCAATTAAGGAATCTTCAAAAACTAAAACATTTTCTTTTTTTACTTTTAATTTTTCTAAAACTTTTAAATATGTTTCAGGATTTGGCTTAGTCATTTTAACTTCATCTTTTGTAATAATCAAACTAAAATATTCATCAAGTGGAGCTTTCTTAATCATATTTTTATTTAAAGTTTTATAAATAGTAATAGTACTATCTAAAGTTGTACTAGCTATTGCTAAAATAAAATTTTTTTCTTTTAATTTTTTTAAAAATTCTGGAACCATTGGTTTATAATCAACTGTTTTTATTAATAATTCATTAGCTATTTGATATCTTAGTTTATGTATTTCTTCTACACTTAAATTAGAATTATATTTCTTTTTTAAAATAGAACAATAATCCATATAAGGATTTTTAGAATCAGCATATTTTCTTAAAGCATTATCTCTTTCTTCTTGAACTTTTAATATATCAAGATTATCTTTATATCCTAATCTTCTAATTAACTGATAATCTGTTTCATTCCATATACCAATTGAATCAATTAAAGTTCCGTCCATATCAAATATAATTACTTTTTTGTCTTTAAACATCTTAACTCCTAGTCTATATAGTATACGTAATTTTCTTTGCGAGGTTTTGCTATTGGTTCTTCATCTTTATATCCCAAAATACAATGTCCTATTCCTTCATATTTAGAAGCATCTAATCCTAGAGATTTTAATATTTCTTGGCCCTCTTCGGTTTCAAATTCTTCTTTAGCTCTATGAATCCAACAACTACCTATTCCAAGTATATTCGCTGCATTCATTAAATTAGACATAACTAAACTTCCATCATATAAATAAGTACCAACTGTTTTATCAGCTAAAACTACTAAAACAACTGGAGCACCATAAAAAGGGTCTGTGTTAGTTCCCATAATTTTAGCATTTAATCTTGAAAGTTTATCACGCATTTCTTTATTAGTAATAGCTATAATAATTGGAGATTGCCTATTCATACCAGTTGGAGCATATGTTCCAACTTTTATTATTTCATCAAGTATCTCCTTTGGTATCATTTCATTTTTATATTTTCTTATACTTCTTCTATTTATTAAAGTTTTATTAAATTCGTGCATATCTCCTCCTTAATTTCTAGCAGCTCCATCAACTTGTAAAATAATGCCCGTTATATAACTTGCCATATCACTTGCTAAAAACAAAAAGGCATTAGCAATATCTCTTGGTTCTCCTATTCGACCCAAAGGAATTGTTTTAATAAGAGGTGCTATCATTTCTTCAGGAAGACTTGCTACCATATCTGTTTTAGTAATTCCTGGAGCAACAGCATTAACTCTTATATTAAAGGGAGCAAGTTCTCTTGCTAAAGATTTTGTAATGCCATTAACCGCGAATTTGGAAGCAGGATATCCAACTCCTGATGGTTGACCATATATACTAACCATTGAACTAGTATTTAAAATTACTCCACTTTTCTCTTCTTTCATATATGGAATAACTGCCTTTGACATATTAAAAACCGCATTTACATTTAAATCCATTATTTTAGAAAAATCACTTGACGAAATATCTTCAATTTTTTTATTATCTGAAATACCAGCATTATTAATTAAAATATCAATATGTTTATATTCATCATAAATCTCTTTTATAACTTTATTAATTTCATCATAATCATTTAAATTTGGATAAAATCCCTTAACATCAAAACCTTCTTTTTTTAATTCAGAAATTGCTTTTTCTACTGTTTCCTTTCTAGAACCAAATATAATTACTTTAGCTTTTTGTTCTAAAAAAGCTTTAGCTGTTTCTAAACCAATTCCTCTTGTTCCTCCCGTAATAATAACAACTTTATTTTCTAAATTCATTTTGCTACCTTCTTTCATAAGAAAAGTATATCATTTTTCTTTATTTAAAGAAAGTTTTTTTAGATAATTAAAATTCTTTTTTTAAATATATTTTTCTCGATAAAATATATGAAATAATAAGTACCAATATAGTAATAATTAATATAGTTATAAACCAATAATTAGCAAGAAAACTAAGAGAATTTAAAAAATCAAAATTAATAAATTTTAATAAAAATCCTCCTAAAATACCAATTCCAAAAACTAAGATAAAGATAACAAGTCTAGCTTTTTCTATTCCAAATTTAAAAATAATTGGATACATAATAGAAAGAATAATAACTGTTGCTAAAAATTCAACTAACATAGTAAGAGAAGTTTCTCCTAAATTACTTATATTACCTTTTAAATAAGAAATTAAAATTGCTAAAATTAAAACCAAAATTGTTGTTCCAAAAGTTAAAATTAAAGAAGCAAGATATTTACTTAAAATAATATTTCTTTTTCCATTAGGAAAACTTATAGCATAAGCATCAAAATTATTATAATTATCATAACTAAAAGTTGATAACATCATCATTACACTAAAAAATGGAGGTAAAAATGATATATCAAATTCTCCTAAGTATGCTAAAAGAACATAAAAAATTAATAATAATATAAACGTTTTTAAATTACCTTTTAACATTAATAAATCTTTCTTTATAAAACCTAACATACTTTTTCCCCCTTAATCATTAAAACCATAAGGTCTTCAAGTGTTATTTTATCAATTATAACATCTTTATATTTTTTTCTTAATTTGTCTTTATCTTTTATTAAAACTTCATAATCATATTTGTTTTTTCTATAAGAAATTATATCTTCTTTAGAAATCTCTTTAAAATAATTAGAATCACATTTTAAAATTCCATAGTTATCAATAATATCATCTCGTGTTTTATCTAAAATGACTTTCCCATTATCTATAAAAACAATTTTATCAGCAATATGTTCTAAATCTGTAGTTATATGAGTTGAAAATAAAATACTATTGTTTTCATCTTGAATAAATTTTAAAAATAAATCTAAAACTTCACTTCGAATAACTGGATCTAATCCACTTGTTGGTTCATCAAGTATTAAAAGTTTTGGATGATGTGATAATGCTGTTATAATTTCAACTTTCTTTTTCATACCCTTAGATAAATCTTTTATAATTTTATTTTTTGGTAAAGAAAATTCTTCTAAATATTTATTAAATAATTCACTATCCCAATTTTTATAAATATCTTTCATAACTATATCAATATCTTTTATTTTCATAATTTCAGGAAAAAACATATTATCTAAAACTACTCCAATATCTTCTTTAATATCATGTTCACATTTTTGATAATCTTTATTAAAAATTTTAATATTTCCATTATCTATTTTTAAAATATTTAAAATTGATTTTATCAAAGTTGTTTTACCTGCTCCATTTTCACCAATCAAGCCAACAATTGTTCCACTTTCAATTTCTAAATCTATACTTCCTAACTTAAAACTATTTGGATATACTTTAACTAAATCTTTAATTTCTAATGTTTTCAATTATCATCACTCCCATACAAAATATCAATTAAATCTTTTAAATCTTTTTTACATATTTTAAATCTTTTAGCTATTTCAATCGATTTATCTATGTTTTTCTCAATTTCTAATTTAGCATTTTCAAGTGCTAGTTCATTATTTTTAGGTGCAACATAAGTTCCCTTTCCTTGAATAGATTTGATGTAACCTTCCTTTTCAAGTTCATCATAAGCTTTTTTAATTGTCATGACACTTATCTTAATATCTAAAGCTAATGCTCTAATTGATGGTAAAGGTTCATTTTCTTTTAAATCACCATTTATAATTTGTTCAATAATATTTTTTTTAATCTGTTCATAAATAGGAACAGGACTAAAATTACTAATTATTATTCTCATATTTCCCTCTCTATAACAGTATATAACACTATATAACATTATGTCAAGAAAAAAAATGATTTAGTTTTTTTAAATCACTTTTTTGTTTTAAATTATTAAATTGTTAATTCATATGGATTGATTTCTTCTCCTGTACCACTTATTATTTTTACATCACTTGTTAAATACAAGGAAGGTCTAACTATATTCATGTTAGTTAGAGAATCACTTGCACCTAAATTACCATTTGGATACAAATCACTTCCTCGATTTATATCATTTGCTGATGGATTCATAAGCCATTCATAGTTATTCACTATTTTTTTTAACCAACTAGTATTCCATGCTTCTTTATCATAATTTTTTAAATTTGTTGTATTCCAATATTTTTCGTTTACTGTATAACCAATATCGCTTGGATATAATAATCCTATCTTCCCATTCCATTCTGAACTATAATTATTCCAAATATCTCCTCCGTTACAGGAAGTACTACAACTATTATTTCCTCTTTCATGTTTATATGTTTGAATTGTATTGGATACCTCTAATCCATTAGCTACATAGGTGACTACATTTCCTAAATAATATTTTGTACTTTCTATCATATTATTATATTTAGAAGAAATCATTTTTAAATAGCCATCTGTATCTCCTTCTGAATTTAACCAATATTGAAGTCCAGATTTCTTCCAATCACCATAATTCTTACCATTTGAAGTATAATTCCAATAAACATAAGTACCATTTTCATCTATAATATTATACAAAGTTCCATTAACAGTATATGTTCTTGGATATGTTTTTTCTGATATAGTTTCATTTCGAACTATCTTAATGTGTTCTTCTTCATTTTCATCTTTAAATACTCCTACTATTCTCCATAGTTCATCATTAAATGTTACATAGTTATTTACATTAACTCCAGAATATCTGTATTCTCTTATTTCTTCATTATTATTTTCATCATATAAAAGTCCTGAACTATTAACTGCAACTAATCCTCCTGTAAAATCTTCTTTACTACCTGAATAGTTACTTATTAATTTAGATTTTACTTCTTCTACTAAATTGTTTTCATGTTTATTATCTTGATATAATTCTACATCTATACTTCCATAATATGTTTTATTTAATATCTCTTCTCCTGCTTC
>CANRJE010000047.1 GCA_947630865.1 uncultured Bacilli bacterium
ATGTAAAATTATGTAAAATTTTTAACTCTTGAATTTAACGATTTAAGAGTTTTTTGGTTTTAAAAAGAAAAATTGCTTTAAGAGAATTTTCCAAATTACTTAAAATTTTTTTAGAAATATTTGAAAAATTTTATATTTTCCAATTTTGACAATTTCAAATCACTTTTGTTATAGTGAGATTGAAAGGAGAAATTATGAATAAGCCCTTATCAGAAAAAATTAAAAACTTAAAACCAGGCTATATTGTTCCTATAATGTTTGAACCTAGTTTTAAAATATTATTTTCTAATGAAAAATATATAGAACTATTAGAATTATTGTTATCAAGAATCTTAAATATTGAAGAAAGCAAAATAAAAGGAAAAGTAGAAATAGCACCAACTGATACCAAAAATGAAGATATTTTAAAAAAGAAAACAGTAAGAGATATTGTAGCAAGAATTAATTTAGATCCCAAATATCAAATACTAATAGAAGTAAATTGTAATAGAAAAGATATAGAAGAAAAATTAAAAAGAAATGATAACAATAATAAAAAATTAAGTGAGTATATAATTGAAAAAAGCTTATATTATTTTCATCAATTAATAGGAAATAGATTAAATGAAAGTGAAAGTTATACCAATAAAGAAAAATCAATATTAATAAACTTTAATACATTTTTTGTAGATAAAAGTAAAGAAGAAGTAATAGATAAATATGGAATATGCAACAACAATTTATGGCAAATGAGTGAAAATGAAAAAATTTTGAATATAAATGTTGTCGAGTGTTATAGGATTTGGTATAATGGGATTGACGGGAAATATGACAAAAGAGAAAGAGATTTAATAAGTTTATCAGCACTTTTAGTAATGGATAAAAAAGAAGAAGTAGAAAGATGTATAGACGGTTTAAACATTGAAAAAAGAAGAAAAGAATTAATGAAAGGAGTGATTGAAAGAATGAACAAAGATGAAAGATATTGGGGAGCATGGCACAATGTAGAAGAAGAAAGAAAAATAGAAAGACAATTACAATATGAAGATGATTTAGATAATGCAAGAGAAGAAGGAGTAACTAGAGGAATAAGTTTAGGAACAAATGTTATGGTTATAAACATGAACAAAAAAGGATTTGGTCTCGAAACAATAGCTGAAATAGCTAATCTTGGCATTGATAAAATTAAAGAAATAATTAGTAAATCAAAAAAATAATTAAAAAATATATTTAAAGCGATATTTAATATATTTTTTTTTAATAATGTGATAAAATTATAGAAGGTGTGAAGTGTATGGATATATGTACAAATCTCTTATTTTTAAAAATTTTAGCTTATTGTCAAACTGCTTTAAGAATATTACGTTTTGTAATTCCTATTGGTCTTATTTTAAAATTAATATTAGATTTTTATAAAGCAACAATTTCAGGAAAAGATGATGCTTCTAAGGAAATTTTGTCTTTATCATATAGAAGAATTGGAGCTGCAATTATTATTTTCTTATTGCCAACGATAATAGATTTAGTAGTATCGTTAGTTGAAGATGCAATTAGTTATAATGGAGTTAATTATCAAAGTTGTTTAGTTAATATTGAAAATATAGATTACTATGAAGAACTTGCTTATTGGGAAAAAGAATTAGAAAATCAACTATTGGAAGAAGAAAAAAGAAATGCTTATGAAAAATTAAAGGCAGAAGAACAACAATATTTATCTACTCATCAAAATACTAATAATACTGATTCTGATGGAAAATTTATGGGACAAACTTACGGAAATTTAACAGAAGAACAATTAAAAGATATTGCTAAAATTTGTCAAAGGGAACAAGGAACAGCAGCAGGTGCAGCTAATGAAGCTTCTTTAATGGCAAATCGTTATGAATTATTAAGTCGTAGTAGCAAATGGAAAAATCAAAGCTTTTACAATTATGTTTTAAAGTCAGGTTGGTGGGCTCCAGCTAAAAATGGAAAATATAAAAGTACTAATTTAAAGCCTAGTGTTTTAAACGAAGTAAAAAAAGTTTTAGTTGATGGAAGAAGAACCTTACCTTTATATGTTGATGAACATGATTGGACTGGTGATTTAGAAAAAATAGTAAATCCTGGAGGAAAGACTTATAGAACGAGAGCTGATTTTAAAAATAGAAGTAATTTTCTAAGAGATCAAACGGTAATTTATAACAAATATGGTGCTGTTTATACTTATTACGTTCATGGACATGAAGGTGGAGATGCTGATCCATTTGGATATACTAATAGTGCTAAAAAGAAAGTTGATTCTATGAATAAATAGGAGTTATTATGATAAAGAATTTAATTAAAAATAAAAAAAATTTAATAATAATAATTGTTGTTATTGCTTTAGTTTTATTTGGTTTAAAATTTTTACTAGCTAAACCAACTTCTAAAAAGATAGAAGATTATATTTTAAGTGAAGGATACAAATTAAATACTGATGGATTTTATCAAAAACAAATATCTTCATATGGAAAAGAAGATTATGAATCAATGGTTAATTTAGATAAAAAGACAGAGTATCAAGTTTATAAACTCGATATAGATAATTTTGAATTATCAGAAGAATATTATGAATATGAAAATAAAATAACTTATTATTTATTAGCAAATTATAACTATAAAACAGATATATTAGATTATACTTATCGAATAACTAGTGATTCACTTAATGTTATTTTTATGGGAGAGTATGATATTAAAAAAGAAGAATTTAGTTGTAATAAACAATTATCTTATGGTGTTTCTTTAGATAAAACTGAAGAAATAATGTGTGATAAAGTAAAAATAAATACTTTAATATTTATGAAATATGCTAATAGTTTTTTAAATAATGCAGAGTTTAAAAATTATATAAAGTCTTATAATGATAATAAAACAGTAAAAGAAAATTAAAAAACTTGCTCTAAGTAATAAAAAATGTTAAAATTAACGTTGTCTTTTGAAACTAATTAAAAATATTAAAGGAGGTAGAAAATGAGTAAAATTAGAATATTTGCTTTAGGTGGCTTAAATGAAGATGGAAAAAACATGTATGTATGTGAAGTTGATAAAGATATATTTGTTTTTGATGCAGGGCTTAAATATCCTAAAGATAGATTATTAGGAATAGATTATATTATTCCAAGTTATGATTATTTAAAAGAAAATATAAAAAGAGTTAAAGGAATCTTTTTGTCTCATGGACATGAATCAAATTTTGGGGCTTTATCAGATATTTTATTAGATTTACCAGATTTACCAGTTTATGGTTTAAGATATACAATGGAAATGCTTAAATTACAATTAGCTTTAGATAATGTTAAGGCAACTAATTTAAGAGAGATTAAAGGACATTCAAAGATTGATTTTCAAGATAATAGTATTTTTCCAATTGAAGTAACGCATTCTATTCCAGATAGTACACTATATGTTTTAAATACAAAAGATGGAAGTATTGTTTATACAGGCGATTTTATCTTTGATCCAACGATGACTAATCATTTTGCATGTGATATAGGAAGACTTGCTTATATAGGAAAACAAAATGTTTTATGTTTAATGACTGATTCAATGTATGCTGAAAAAGATGGTTTTACAAGTCCTAAGCATCGAGTTGCTTCATTTATAAAAAAAGTTTTTCATGATACAGATGATAGAATTATTATGAGTGTTTTACCAGCTCATATATATCGTATTCAAGAAATATTTAATGAAGTTTCTAAAACTAATCGAAAGATTGTTATTATGGGAAAACTTTTACAAGATATAATCTATAAATCTTTAGAACTAAAATATTTAACTATTAATAAAACAAAGATTGGGGACCTTAATGACTTAAATGAAAAAGGAGTAGTTGTTTTAGTAAGTGATTTAAAAGAAAAACCCTATGCTAACTTAGAGAGAATTTTAAGAGATAACGATAAATTCATAAAACTTAAAGAAACTGATACTATTTTTATAACCGAACCTATGTATATGGGAGTTGAAAAACGTATGGTTATGATAATGGATGAGTTTGCTAGAAAAAAGATTAATGTAGTAGCTTTAAATGAAAAAGAACATTTATTATTTCACCCATCAAAAGAAGATTTAATGATGATGATTAATATGATGCATCCAAAATATTATTTTCCTATTAAAGGAAATTATAAAGATCAAGTAGAAAATGGTAATTTGGCTTTAAAATTAGGAATAAAGAAAGAAAATATTTTATTAAAACAAAATGGAGATGTTATAACATTTATAAATGGTAATTTAGAAGATAGTTTTGATAAAGTTAAAGTAGATGAAATTTTAATTGATGGAAAAAGTCAAAATGATGTTGGAGAATTAGTTTTAAAAGATAGAGAAATGTTAGCAGAAGCTGGTATTGTTTTAGTAACTGCAACATTAGATAAAAAAACAAAAGAAATTTTAGCAGGACCTGAGATATTAACTAGAGGATTTATTTATGTAAAAGATAATATGGACGTTTTAAAAGAAAGTAGTATAATTTCAGAGAGAATTATTAAAAATAACACTAGTCAAAATTTTGTTGATTACAATGCAATTAAACAAGAAATTAGAAGTAATCTTGGAAAATATTTTTATGAAGAAACAGAATGCCGACCAATGATTATTACAGTAATTGGAGAAGTTTAATGAGTACTAATGAGATAATATTGATAGTTCTTTTAGCAATTCTTATTATTTTAAGTATTATTATTCTTTTAAAAATAAGAAATAATAATGATAATAAAAGTTTATTTGATTTGTTAGAGAGATTTGGTAAATTTGAAGTTAGTGTTACTCAAAGTATGGCAAGTTTTAAAGATGATGTTTCTTCAAATATGACAACTAATTTTGATAAAGTAACTGATAAACTTGATAATAAATTAAGTGAAATCAATAATAAAGTTACAACAAGAATTGATGAAAATTTTGAAAAAACTAATAAAACATTTACTAATGTTTTAGAAAGACTTGCTAAAATTGATGAAGCTCAAAAGAAAATTGATAGTTTAGGAACAGATATTGTATCTCTTGAAAATATTTTAACTGATAAAAAGTCAAGAGGAATATTTGGAGAAGTTAACCTTTATAATATTTTAGAAAATATCTTTGGTTCAAAAAATGATAAATTATTTAAAACTCAATTCAAGTTATCAAATGGTTTTATTGCTGATGCAGTTATATTTGCTCCAAGTCCTTTAAATACTTTAGCAATTGATTCTAAATTTCCTCTTGAAAATTATCGATTGATGATTGATAAAAATAGAAGTGATGAATCAAGAAATATTGCATCTAAACAATTTAAAGTTGATGTAAAAAAACATATTGATGCTATAAGTTCTAAATATATAATTGAAGGAGAAACATCTAATCAAGCTATTATGTTTATTCCAGCGGAAGCTATTTTTGCAGAGATTAATGCTTATCACTCAGATTTAGTTGAATATGCTTATAAGAAAAGAATTTGGTTAACAAGTCCAACAACTTTAATTTCAACTTTAACAATGATTTTGATGGTTATTCAAAATATTGAAAGAGATAAAAATGCTTCTATTATAAGACAAGAATTAAATAAATTAGGTATAGAATTTGGAAGATTTAAAGAAAGATTTGATAAGTTATCAAGAAGTATTTTAAGTGTAAATAAAGATGTTGAAGCTTTTAATATTACAACTGATAAAATAAAAAAACGTTTTGATTCTATTTCTAATGTTAATGAAGAAATTTATCTTGATACTAGTTCAGAAGAAGATACAAAATAGAGTATCTTTTTTTCTTTTAGTAAAAGTCCTTTCTGTCAATTATTTACAATATTTGACAAATGCTATACATCTTACTTAATCTATTTTATTAAAAAAATGTTATACTTATTATAACTAAAAGAATATGGAGGTGATAGAAAATGAAAAAAAATATAATTCTTATTTTAAGCATAATTTTCTTTTCTATTACTATTCCAGTTAAGGCTTTAACTAGTACAGAATTAAAAGGTAGAACAACGTGTTCTAAATTTGAACTTGCAATTGCTAAAAGTGATAAAAGTATTAAATCAGTAAAATGTTATAATACCTATAATGAAGCAAAATCAGCCATGAATGCTGATAAAAGTTCTGATAATTTAATTATCTTAGAAAGAAGAAATAGTGTAACATCAGTAGTTGATGCAAGAAGAGCATTAGTTTATTTAGGAGTTAAATCTATTGATACTAATACTAGTTATTATTCTGATAGTTCCTTAAAAAATTATATTGGTTATATGAATCATCATAGTAATTATGGAGCAACTGATGGGGTATTCTTGGAATTTAATAGCTCAAAACATTCAGCTAAAGTTATGTCAAATGGAGTAACTGGTTGGATAAGTGATGGTAGTTATAAAGTAGTACCTATTGAATGGCTTGGAAAATATAGTTATTATCAAGTAACATCAACAGAATTAAAACATTTTTATGCTGCTAATATTGAAACTTCTTATACTCAGGGAAGTAGAGTAATTGATAAGAAACCTAGTATGTTAGCAGCTGGAACTTATTATAGTTTTGATGGAAAATATTTTTATACTAAACTTGCAGATTTAATAAATGATTATAAAAGTAATTCTAGATCTAAAAGTGTCAATGCTAATAATCCATATTATAATTATTATATGTTTTTACCTCATAGAGCAAGAAGTAATTATACAGCAGATGATATAGATTCATATTTGAAAAATACTAAGGGGTATATAGGAACAATTTATGGCAAGAAGTTAGTTGATAAATATTCTAATATGTATGGAACAGGTATTTTCTTTAAATCAAGTGAATCTTTATATGGAGCTAATGCTATTATGATGATGTCTCTTGCTACTAATGAATCAGCTTGGGGAAGAAGTTCAATTGCTATTAATAAAAATAATTTATTTGGACATGCAGCTTATGATTCTTCTGCTTATGATTCAGCAACTGGTTATTTAAATCCATATCAAAGTATTATTGGACATGCTAATAACTATATTAACTGTGGTTATGCTAAACCTACTGATTGGCGTTATAACGGATCTAACTTTGGAAACAAAAAAAGTGGTATGAACGTTGAATATGCAAGTGACCCATATTGGGGAGAAAAGGCAGCTAACTACTATTATGAATTTGAAAAAGTAAATGGTTTTTTAGATTATAATTATTATCAACTTGGAGTAACTACCAATACAGAACCTTTAAATGTTCGAAAAGAACCTAATACAACTTCTGCTATTCCTTATAAATTAGAACACGAGGATATTCCTGTTATTATATTAGGAGAAGCAACAGGAACAATTGTAAATGGAAGTAGTAAATGGTATAAAATAGCAGCTGATCCCAATTTAAATAGTACAAGAACTGGTATTATGTCATGTTCTTTTAGTACTTATTATAATTGGAGTGGTTATGTTTATGTTCATTCATCATATATAAGAAAAATAAATACAACTACTAATGGAAAACTAAATAGTAACAATGATACAAGTAAAATTACTAAAAATTATACTTATAAAGAATATTCAAGCAAAGCATCTTATACACCTAAAGCTGGAGTAGTAAATAAGGATTCTACAGTTTATGTTACTAGTACTTTATCAATGTCAACAGGTAAAACTATCAAGAAGGGTCATATTGCAACTGTTTTCATGGAAGCCCTTAATGAAAATAAAAAGGTTGTAGCTTATTTAGTAACTTATGATTATAGTAAAAATCAACGTGGTTGGATAAGTGCTGACAATCTTACTATAACTGATAAAGATATTTTAAAAACAAGTCTAAAAAATGCAGGAGCAACAATTACAGTATATAAAACAGCAGGAGGTTCATCTATAGGAAGTATGTATACAGATACTTATTCCGTTATTGTTGATAAAAAGACATATAATAGCAATCTATGGCTTCAAATATATTATGGAATTGATAATACTTTAGGTTGGATTAATACCAATGTCTCTTCTAGTGTAGGAAGTTTGTCATATACAACCAATAAATTAAATCAAAAACCAACAATTACAGCAAGTAATAAAACTGTATTCTTAAATCAAAAATATGATCCGTTAAATGGAGTAAGTGCTTTTGATAATGAAGATGGAAATTTAACATCAAGCATAAAAGTAACTAACAATACAGTAGATACAACCAAAACAGGAACGTATAGTGTAACCTATGAAGTAAGTGATTCTAAAGGGGAAAAAGTTACTAAGACAATTACAGTTACCGTGAAAGATTATACGTTAGGTTCTAGTTTATTTATCTATGATGATTTGAAATATATTTCAGGAAATACTTTTGAAATTAAAGGTTTCTTAGCAGTTAAAAAGATGAATAATACTAACGTTACGCATAAGTTAATATTTACTAATACAGAAACTAACAAAGAATATACTTATGATTTAGGAGCTTATACTGATTATCCATATGATGTAGATAGTCTAGATGATGATAAAGAATATAATTATAAAGCTGGTTGGTTTAAGGGCAATGTTGATTTAAGTAATATTCCAGAAGGTGATTATTTAATTTCAGTTACTGCTCATAATCATGATACTGGTTATTATACTAAAATAAATTTTACTAATCTTGCTTTTAAACAAATGGCAAGAAGAATAAAAACAACAAATAGAGGTTATTCTTTTGATGTAGATTATAATACTAAGGGAAGTCCAATTATTATGAGTATTCGAGATAATGGATTAATTAGCTATGATGTTCCTTCAACTGATTACCCTATGTATAATTCTTTCAATGAAATAAAAATATCTGGTAATACATTATCAATTACAGGAACAAGTCACAATTATGGTGTAAGTTATTCAAAAAATGATAAAGTAGAAAGACAAATAATTTTTGAAAACATAAATAATTTTACAAGATATTCTTATGATTTGTCTTATATTGATGATGGTCCTTATAAAGTAACTTTAGCTGTTTCTGATAATAAAGATAAAACAAGAGCTTGGTATAAAAAAGATATAAATCTAAGTAATTTACCAAAAGGAGATTATGTAATTTATATAGAAACAACATCTAACTCTAAAAGTTATTATGGTGAATTAAGAGATGTTGCTTATACAAACTTTGAAAAGATAAATACATCAAAATATCAATTAAGGAGAGATGATAGTAAACGACTTAGAGTTGAACTTACTGTTAAATAGAGATTATGAAAAAAATATTTGAGTTTAATGCTCCATTTCGAAAATTATTACCACTTTTTCTAATAATGATAGGGTTAGTAGTTTTTATGAGTAAAAGTTATGCTCATGTTTTAGGTAAATATAATGCTAATAAGAAAAATGGAGTAGAAATTGTTTACATTGATGAAATTAAAAGTTTAAAAATAGATAATATTAAATCAGGTGAAGAGGGAACTTTAACTTTTAAAGTAAAAAACAATGATGATAATATTATTAAATATAGTCTTTTATTAGAAGAAGACAAAGATAATCTAAAAGATTTAAAAAAATATATTAATTTTTCATTTAAAAAAGATAGTGAAGATTATACTAAAGAAAAAAAATTAAATGAAGATAATTATATTATAAAAGATGACTATATTGATGGAAATAAAGAAATAACTTATCAAGTTAAGGTTTCTTTAGATGATAATTTAACAAACGAATTATTAAATAAAACTTTTGATTCAAAAATTAAACTTATAACAGAATAAGGATTTTGCAATTTAAGGCAAAATCTTTTTTGAAATTATAAAAAATTGTCGAAAATTCTTGAAAAAAATTTTCAATATGATATGATTAATATAAGAAAGGTAGTTGAGAATATGAACACATTAAAAAAAGTTAACAATTTGTCAACCATGGGGGGGGCTTAGACAATAAGAATTTCTCCATAGAAAACCTTGAAAATATAGAAAATAAAACACATAGAACTAGTAGTAAATACTAGGTTTTATGTGTTTTTAATTTTGCCAGAAATTAGAATAAAGGGACTATAGGAGGAGTTATGAAAAAAATATTAACAGAAGATGGAGAAATAAAAACAAAGAATCCAATAAGAAAAATATTAGGATTAGTTTTAATCATGGTTTTAATAACAGGAACAGTATTAGGAGTATCAAGAGCCTTTTTTACAAATGAAGAAGTAAGTACAAGT
>CANRJE010000048.1 GCA_947630865.1 uncultured Bacilli bacterium
TATATTTTTTCAGATTCTGAAAACTCTCCATCAATACTATCAACAATATCTCCAAAATGTTTTACAAATTGATTTTTAACTTCCACGAAACTATCAGCTACACTATCTCCCCAATTTGATGCATCAATTTTAAGTCCATTAAAAGTATTTTTTATATCATATACTTCTTGTCCTAATTGACTACAACGAAATGCTTCAATATTTTTAACAGCCCTCTTAACAGCTTCATGTAAAGGTTTTAAAGGTGTATAATAATCTTTCATAATTTTAATCTCCTCAACTAAACACTATATTCTTCTTGTAAATCAAAGTAATTTCCTTTGTTAACAACTTGTGTAATATTTCTATTCCATTCTGGGTGACAACTATCAGTTCCTGGATTTACATGTTTGCCTTTTTTCCATGTTGAATTATACCAAGATTTGCAATCAACTACAAATTCTACAACACAATTACCATTTTGATGTCCCCATTTAGTGCAACCATCATCATTTTGATTTTTAATATCACCAATAATAGCTTTTATAACTGTTCCATCATCTTGATAAATGTCAATATAATCTCCTACATTGCCATACGTTGTTGTTGTTGCAACTACATATCTATCTCCAATTCTAGCAAATCCTTCACTATCATATTTTTCTCCTGCTTTATCTCTTAAATCATATTGTCTTGAAGTTTCACATGTTATTTTTTGCCATCCCATATAAGTATGTGAATTACCAAGATGTGCTGGTAAAGTAATGACTCTTCCTGTCGTTCTATCTAAATAATTTTCTAAAGTATCGATACTTTTTAAAGCTGTTGAAAAATTTTCTACACTACTTTTTAAATTCATATTAATTGCATCAACGGAAATACTTATATCATTTATTTCATCTAATCTGGCCTTTTCTTCGTTAATTTTTGCTTCTAATTCATCTAAATCATTTTTTAAGCCATCAAAATATCCTTGCCATTCTTGATGAGCTTCATTATATTTTTCAGTATTTTTTACTCTTGTAACTGTTTTTTTTCCTGTTAAACGATCAGTTTTAGTTATTACATCATAATATTCATTAGGATCTGGCTCTTCTTGTTTATACTTATGATAAGCATCATTAGTTCTATATAACATTTCTAAATCATCATCTAACTCTCTATATATTTTTTCAGATTCTGAAAACTCTCCATCAATACTATCAACAATATCTCCAAAATGTTTTACAAATTGATTTTTGACTTCCACAAAACTATCAGCTACACTATCTCCCCAATTTGATGCGTCAATTTTAAGCCCATTAAAAGTATTTTTTATATCATATACTTCTTGTCCTAATTGACTGCAACGAAATGCTTCAATATTTTTAACAGCCCTCTTAACAGTTTCATGCAATGGTTTTAAAGGTGTATAATAATCTTTCATAAATCACCTCTAAAATTAAATTATATCTTCTAAATTTGCAGTTAAATTAGATATTTCTTTATCAAGATTTTGATATCTTTCAACACTAGATTTTAAAAAGTCTAACCGTTTAGTTAAATATAAAGGATATTTTTCAGATATCTTTTTTAAATATGGCATAAATTCTTCATCAATTTTATCTTTTTCGTGAGATTTCCATTTAGATTCATCTAAAGATAACATTGCTTTATATATTTCAGCTAAAATATCTCTAATTTCATTAATATCTTTTTCTATTTCAATAATTGTTGTATTTATATTACTAGTTAAATTTAATCTTTCTTCAGACATCACTTTCACCTCCATCTGAAACAGAAGAAACTAAAATATTAGGAGGTGCTAAAGCTAAATTTATCTCACTTTCAGTAGGAAGTGGCATAATATTATTCATACCTTGATTAGCCTCATCAATATTATTTCTATCATGATTTGATAAATTTACCATATAAGTTGAATAATAATCTAATCTACTTGTTATACTATCTATTCTCATAGCTGCTTCTTTAAATCTTTCAACAATTATATTAGCATCATTTCCTTGATAACTTTCTAAAATTGAATTAATATCTTCAAGTAATTTTCCCTTCGCATTTGTTAAATCACTACTTGCTGTTTTTAAATAATTTCCAACATTAGAAATAGCAACTGAATCACGTCTTTTTAACATTATATCCTCCTATTGTAAATAGTCTTTACTAACTAATCTTTCTTCACCTTTATATTTAATTTTTACCCAATTAGGATCATCACCAGGTCCTAAAACTTCTACTTTATCACCATTACTTAAAGAACCTACAATATTACTTCCATCTTTTGTACTAGCACTCGTTCTTACATTTAAATGACTGTTAACATCTTTTAATGTAACTGTTGCTTCTCCTCTTTCAAAAATTGTTTTTTCTTGTGGTTCAACTTTACTCGTATCAGGAGCTGATGTAGAAGGTGTGCTTGTTGGAGCTTGAACACTACCAACGGTTGAATTAGATGTCTTAACCTCTCCTGTTGTATTTATATATTTACTTGACACATATCCAATTTTTCCATCACTCAATTTAACTTGATACCATTTTGTTCCATCTTTATCTACTACATCACCAATTATTTCTACTTTACTTCCTTTATCAAAAACAGTTCGAACACTACTTTTAGTACTAGGATCACTTCTTACATTTAATCCTGTATCTTTAGTTGCAACTACTCCTCCTACTGAAGTATCGTATTCATTGACATCTAAATAAGCTGTATCATCTACAAAAGGCAATGGGTCTTCTATATCTTCAAAATTAGTAATATAATTTCTTGATTTTTTTACACATTCTAACCAATACTCTCCTAATTTATTAATAGCTTTAAAGATTGTATCAATATAAGAAAATGTATATTCTTCTCCTGAATAATTAGATGCTGTTGTACTAACATCAATTTTCCCTCTACTAAGTTCTGCTTCAACTGCCTCTCTATCAACTTCACTTAAATCTCTATGTGTTCCATCAACTGGTTTATAAGGTGTTACCATATTTTTTCTCCTTTTCCTTTATATATCCTTTAAACAAAATGTTGCATAAACAGGTATATATCTAATATTTTTTTTCTTTGAAAAATTATCTTCTGTTAATCTTATAGGATTTCCAACTTTAAACTTTGATATAAACATAGATAAAGCTTTAGCTTTTGTTAAACTCATATCAACAATTTCTATTGGAATAATTTCTCCTAATCTATTTTGCACAATAAAACTAATCTCTGTTTTACCTTCTGATTGATAATAATATAAACTATATCCAAGATTTATTAAAGTGTTAGCAACATTCGTTTCTATTAAAGTTCTTTTTATTGTATTATCCATCATAAATTTCATTTTACTAACATGCATCATACTGTATAAAAGTCCAACATCATTAGGATATAATTTAAAACTTTCACTATCTTTATAACTACTTAAAGGACTTTTAACATCATTTAATTTATAACTTCTATGAACTAAACTATTAACTCCTAAAAATTTAATACTTGCTTCATAGTCTTTACTACGACTTCCTTTTTTAATATTTCCATATTGAAATTTTTTATTATCTTTAAGTAGCTGATAAGGAATACTATTTATAACATCATTGCTTCTTTGAATATCTATCAAATTTAAAACATCTATAGTTTCTCTTTTTATTATATCAATTATTTTTTGTTTTATAGAATCTAGTACTAAATCTGATTTATTTTCAATAAAAGATGAAACAACTTCTGGATATCCGCCTGTTGTTAAAAAATCATTGTATAAGTCTAATGCCATTTGATGAAAAGGCATTGGTGTATTATTTTGATATGATTCTTTAATAATAGTAATAATTTGTTTTTTATCAGTATTCATTAAAAACTCTTCAAAGTCCATCGGATACATAGCTTTAAAATATAACTCTTCTCCTTTAAACTTTGATAAATTCTCTTTTCTTGAAGTAATCATAATTATGTGATATAAGTTATTCTCTACTCCAAACATTTTTATAGCTTTAACAATATAAGGATCATTAACATTATCAAGAATAATTAAGGTATCTTCTTTTAAAATAGTTTCGCAACATAAAACTCCTAATTTCAAAATAATTTTATCAGTTGTTTTTTCTCTTTTTAATACAGTTAATAAATCTTTATTGTTATCACAATTAAAATAAGCAATATTTTTGTAATTTTTTTGAGCAAATTCTAAAACAGAATAAGTCTTTCCAATTTGTTTAGCCCCATATAGAAGTAATGGTTTTCTAGCATCTTTTTTCCATTTTAAGAGTTCAATTGAAATCTTTCGTTCCATATTTCGCGGCCTCCCTACACTTATTATAATTAAAGTATATAATTTTTTATTCTTAAAGTCAACATAATATCTTGAAATAAAAAGAAAATCTAGCTTTATTTTACTAGATTTTATATTAATTAATTTTTCTTTCTTAAATTCATTACTAATTCAGCAACTTCAATAGTACTTTGATAAGCATCAACTTCTAAAACTTTAGAATTATCATTAAATCTATCTTCTGTACTTGCTAACTTAGATATTGCTAATTCATCATATTCTTTTTTATTTTTTCTTAAATAGTCCGCAATATATTCTTCTGTAAAATTAGAATATTCATCAATTGTAATAGATGACATAAAATCAAAGAATCCTGAAACACCAACATAATTAAGCATATATCCTAAAATTATATAATTTTCATATAAACGAGAACAATCAAAAACATCTTCTTTTTTATCTTCATCTAAAAAATGTATAGCATTAGCATAAAGAAAACTTCCATAACCTTTTAATCTATATTCTTTAAATGTATCAAAAATTATTCCATTTCCTCTTGATGTTACAGCATGAAAAGCCCCAGAATAAATATTAGCATCAATTTTATTTAAAATATTTCGAAATTTATCTACTGTTAAAGAATTAAAATCTATATTAGAAGCAAGATATTCTTTATATTTATCACCATATAAGTCCATTTTATGAGTAAGTTCTACAAAAGCTGCTACAACACAAATCAATTGCGTTTCCAAGTCTTCAATAGTACCATTTTTTGATCCTTCAAATACTACTACATTAATTAAATAACTATAAGCTATTTCCATACTATATAATTCTCGATAATTATCAGTATTTATAAGACTTAAAAAACTTACTTCTAGTTCATTTAATAAACTTAAAAATGCATAAACTTTTTTTGAAATAGCAATACTTCTTAAAACCAAAATAGAATATTTTATACTCTCAAACATCGTTTTAATTTGACCAGTATTTTCTTTTATTCCTTCATTTATACATTCAATAAAAGGAATATAATTATTTGAATTTTTATCGTTTAAAACTTCTTTTTTGGCTTTATCATAATCACTTTTCGTAATACTATTTAAAAACTTTAAAAATTCTTGAGAAGTCATAATAACATTACGACTTTTATATTCTAAATATAATTCATCTTTTCTTAATCTACTATAAAGAAATAATAAATTTTCTGAAAGAGTTTTATATAATTCACGATTTTCTTTATCACTTGTTTTATTTTTTCTATTAATTATACTTCTATAAAGTCCTACATTTAAATCATCATAATTGTTAAGGATATTTTCTAAATAATATTTACCTTCTTCTTGATAATTAGTATTGGTAAGATTATCAAGAATATCTAAAATATCTTTTAAATCTCTTTTCTCGGCAATATCTTTTAATCCTTTAATTAAAACATCATCATCTTTATCAATATTTTCACTTACCGAAGTTAAAAATTCTTCAAAAGAAATTGCTTTTAAAAATTCTATAAATTTTCTACTTTTTTTAATACTATTATCTATCTTTTTTCTACTTTTAGGGTTATCAAATAAACTAACCATTTTTAAAATTGAAGCATCAAAATAATCAAGTGATGCTGATATTCCATTATATAAAGAAAATTCTTTAAGAGCACCGCTCAAATTATCAGGCCATTTAAATCCTCGCATTAAAACAGGAACAATATTCTTTTTTTTAGAAACAGCATAATCTATTTCTTTATTCAAATAATCATTTTCTTCTAAATTATCTAAAGAATTAGGTGGAAGAATTACGACCATATCTTCACACATATCAATTATTTTATATATTTCTTCATCAAACTTATAAGAATGAAGAGACTCAAAATCTAAAAATACTCGATAGGAATATTCGTTTGTTAATTTATCATTTATTAAAAAAGCTAAAGATTCAGCACTTTTATTACGATATGTAACAAAAACTTCATAATTTTCTGTCATGTTTTTCTCCTTTTATTAACATTTCTATATGTATTAAGACATTAACAAATGATTTATAAACTTCTTCTCTTTCTTCAGATATAATATTTAGAAATGGATTATTCATATAAAATTCTATATTTTCTGGTTTATTGATATAATCTTCTAAACTAAAAGTAGCCGTATAAATAACATCAACACATCCAACTAAATCTCTATATTCATCACTTGAAATACTAAAGACATATGTATTAAAAACTTTAAGTCCCATAAATCCTGTTATATGAGATAAAATATTTAGGGAAAGTTTTAACATTTTAAAAGACATCTCATCATCTTCATCCATTACAAAATCTCTTGAAATTGTTTCCATTCTTTTATAAAAAGCAAATAAACCTTTATCACTTATAATTTTATATTTAGTTTCAATTGAAGAATCAAGATTTTCATCATTTATCATTTCAAGTGCTAATTGATAATCATCTTCTTTTATATTTAAAATAATCTTTCGAAATAAATCTAAATTCATATCTTCTTGATTCATTTCAAGTATTTCTATAGTATTATCAAATCCTCGTTCCTCTATATTTTTTAATAGAAAATCAAAATAACAAATCATCTTTATACTATCATCACTCATATAAGATATCTTATATAATTTTTCATCATCAAAAACTTTTCTTTGATAAGGATTATCATAAGCATTAACTATTAATCCAGGATTAAGTGATTCAAGTAAAATTTCAAAATCAAAAAATTTATTTTTAATAGCTAACAAATATATTAATAACAATTCATTATAAACTTTTTGAAAGAAATCTTTAGCTGAATTATCCTCTTCTTCTTTAATTATAATTAATAACTCTTCAAATAATTCTGGTAGTTTTTCTTCATCATATTTTTTTTCTTCTATTTTCTTTTTCTCTTCTTGATAATCTTTTTCTTTTATACTATTGATAAACTTTTGAAAAGATTCACGAGTTAAAATATTACTAGCATTTTTAGTATCAGATATATTTTTAGGTGCTTCTAAATATTTAATGATATTTAGAACTATTGCATCAAAATAAAGACCTTCAACATCAACTTTATTATTTTTTAATATTTTTTGAATCTTTTTGGGAACTTCATTTGAATTATATGTGAAATCTTCTAAAACAACAGGTATAATATTCTTCTTTAAATCAACAGCATGCTCAATTTCAAGTCTTACCCAATCTCCTTCGTTTTTTGTTCTATCCCAAGCATGAGGTGAACAAATAACAATAAAATCTTTACAGTTATCAATTATATCATACAATTGTTTATTAAATTTTCCAGACCTTAAAGACTCAACATCATAAAAAACTCTATATCCCTTTTCAGTTAATTTTTTATATAATAAATAACCAAAATTATCTCCACCATCTCTTCGATAGGAAATAAATACATCATAAGAATTTAGCATAATTAAACCTTTCTTTTGAGACAAGTATAGCATTAATTTATTAAAAAGTAAATTAAAGTATTTTTACTATTTTTATTTTAGTTGCACAATATCTATAATTATATATTTTTTTAATAATTTACTATTTTTCTAATTTATGTTACTATTAAAATAGAGATGATAGATATGAATTATTTAGCCATTATTTTAGCTATTCTACCTATTTTACTTGTAGGTATTTTATATTATCTAAGAGATACTTTAAAAGAACCTAAAAAAGTTCTTGGTAGCATGTTTTGTTTTGGATTAATCTCTGCATTACTTGTTATTGCTATTTCTTTTATATCATTACTCATATTTCCAAGTTATCTTGATGTAGAGAATGCTAGTTATTTAAAGATATTTATATATTCTTTTATTTTTACTTCACTTGTTGAAGAAGGTTGTAAATGGATAATGGTTTATAAAATAGCCTTTAAAAGTCAAGAATTTGATCAATTATATGATATCGTTTTATACTCTGTTTTTGTAGGATTAGGATTTGCTACTATTGAAAATTTAATTTATATTGTTCCTTCTGTTTATGGTGTTTGGATTGCCATGTTTCGAGCTATAACTGCAATTCCTGCTCATACTTGCTTTGGAACATTTATAGGTTACTATTTAGCTATGTATAAAAAATTTAATCAAAAAAGATATCTCATCATGAGCTTATTAGTACCTGTTTTACTACATGGATTATATGATTTTCTTTTGTATTCAGAAAATATCTATATGGCTGCAATCTTTTTAATTTTAATAACAGGAATGCTTATTGTAACAATTATTAAAGTTAATAAAATAGTTAAATTTGATAAAGAAATGTTAAAAGAAAAAAGGTCCTAAAAACCTTTTTTTAAAAATCACAATTACCTGGAGTTCTTGGATAAGGAATTACATCTCGAATATTTTCAACACCAGTTAGGTAAATTAATAATCTTTCAAATCCCATACCAAATCCTGAATGATAACAGCCTCCAAATTTTCTTAAATTTAAATACCATTCCATGCCTTCTCTTGGAACACCCATTTCTTTCATACGATTAACTAATTTATCATAATCAGCTTCTCTTTCAGATCCTCCAATTAATTCTCCAGCACCTGGAACCTCTAAATCAACAGCTGCAACTGTTTCATTATCATCATTTAATTTCATATAGAAAGCTTTAATATCCTTTGGCCAATCTGTTATAAAAACTGGTCCATCAAAGTATTCAGTTATATATTTTTCATGTTCTTTAGCAATATCTCCTCCATAAACTGGTTCAAATTCCCATTTAACTTTAGCATCTTTTAAAATACTAATAACATCATGATGAGAGATTCTTGTAAACTTACTCTTAAGTAATTTCTTTAATTTTTCAATTAAGCCTTTCTCAACAAACTTATCAAAAAATTCCATTTCATCTTTAGCATGTTCTAAAACGTATTTAACAATAAATTTTAGCATATCTTCTTCAATATCCATAACACCATTTAAATCACAAAAAGCAATTTCTGGTTCAATCATCCAAAATTCACTAGCATGAGTTTTAGTATTAGAATTTTCAGCTCGAAAAGTTGGACCAAAAGTATAAACTTTTTTATAGGCCATAGCATAAGTTTCTGCTTCAAGTTGACCTGATACTGTTAAAGCTGTAGGTTTACCAAAGAAGTCTTTACTATAATCAACAACTCCTGATTTAGCAACTCGAGATAAATCAAGTGTTGTTACTTGAAACATTTGTCCAGCCCCTTCACAATCACTTGCTGTAATTAAAGGAGCGTGAAAATAAACATAACCATTATTTTGAAAATATGTATGTATAGCATTAGCTGCAATACTTCTAACTCTAAAAACAGCATTAAATAAATTCGTTCTAGGTCTTAAATATGCTTCTTGTCTTAAAAATTCTCTTGTGTGTCTTTTAGGTTGAATTGGATATTCATCTGGACAATCTCCAAGAACTTTAATGCTTTTAACTTTAAGTTCAAATTCTTGTCCTTTACCTTCAGATTTAATAACCATACCAATTACTTCTAAACTAGAACCAATTTTAATCTTTTGAATTTCATCAAAATCTTTTAAACTATTATCATAGACAAGTTGAATATTCTTAAAACAAGTTCCATCAGAAAAATCAATAAAACCAAATTCTTTTTGTTTTCTATGATTTCTAACCCAACCTTCAATTTTTACTTCCTTATCAATATACTTTTTTAAATCATCATAAATCTCTTTGACATCAATTGCCATAATCTCATCTCCCTTATAAATAAAAAGCATCAATAATAAAGAGGCAAATATATCACGGTACCACTCTTTTTATCAATGCTTGATATC
>CANRJE010000049.1 GCA_947630865.1 uncultured Bacilli bacterium
TATGTTCATAAAGATATTTTCTTAATAATCTATGCACCATCAAATCAGGATATCTTCTTATAGGTGATGTAAAATGCGTATAATTTCTAAGTGCTAAGGCAAAATGTCCAATATTATGTGTTTGATATTTAGCTTTATCCATACAACTTAACATTTCTGTTGATAATACTTGAAATGCTGGGTGGTCTTTAAATTCTTTAATAATTCTTTGAATACTCTTTTGGTTAATATTATTTAAATTCTCTTTAATATTAATTCCTAATAAGCCAAGCATTCCTATAAATTTTCTTAATCTATCTTGATTAACTTCACCATGAACTCGGTAAATTCCAGGTAACCCCATATTATAAATATAACTTGCAACGCATTCATTAGCTATAATCATAAAATCTTCAATTAAGTTTTCTCCAGCTCCTCGATATCTTTTTTCTATATCTAAAACTTTACCATTAGAGTCAACTATAATTTTTGCTTCATCTACTGAAAAATCAATATATCCCTTATTTATTTTATTTTTCCTAATTATTTTTGCTAACTCATACATTTCTTTTAAAGTTGCAACATAAGGTTCATATCCTTCTGGAATAGTATCTTTTTCTAATATTTGATTAACTTTTTTATAAGTCATTTGAATACGTGATTTTATAATTGAAGGGAAAATTTCATAATCTTTAATATTACCTTTATCATCAAGAATAGTTTTGCAAGTAATTGATAATCTATCAACTAACGGATTAAGAGAACAAATACCATTTGATAATTGATGAGGAAGCATTGGAACAACTCTATCAGCTAAATATACACTCGTTCCTCTTTTTCTTGCTTCAAGATCTAAAGGACTATTTTCTTTTACATAGTAACTAACATCAGCAATATGTACCGATAACTCATAATTACCATTATCTAATTTTTTTAAACTAATAGCATCATCGATATCTTTAGTATCATCACCATCAATAGTAAAAATCATTTCATTTCGTAAATCTCTCCGATTCTTTAAATCTTTTTCTCTTACTTCACTTGGAATATCCTTTAATTCTTCTAAAACATCTTCTGGAAACTCTACATCAAAATCATGTTCTGCTAAAACTTTAATAATATCAATACCAGGATCATTTTTATGTCCTATTCTTTTATTAAAAATAGCTCTCAAATTCTTAGAATTTTCATTTTCAATTTTTAAAGTTACAATATCTCCATCAACTAATTTATCTAAATTATCTCCTATTAAAATAATATCTAATGTTTCTTTTTGTTCTTTAATTGTTACATAATAATTATTATTTTTTAAGTAAACTTCCCCTATTTTAGTTTTAGGATTTCTTTTTAATATTTTTACAATTTCTCCTTCAGCACTTTTAGTACCAACAACTCCATTTAATATATTTACTAAAACTAAATCACCATCAAGAGCTTTATTTTTAAAATCTCTTGGAATAAAGATATCTTCATCTAAATCTTCAACAATTACAAAACCATAATCTCCTTTACTTTCAAAAAGACCCCTATACATATTTTTTCCCATATCAGAATCTTTAAAATTCATATACTTATTATGTCTAGTCATATATAAATCATAGTTATTTACCATATCAGTTAGTATTTCCATAACTAAAGCATCTTTTGAAGGACCTAAATTTAAATAATCCATAATTGTTATAGCATCTCTTGCTTTTTTATCATTTAAAAGTTCTGTAATTTGTTTTTTAATATCATCTTCCATATGGCACCAACTTTCTCTTTTAGTATAACATTTTTTAATAATAAAAAAAAGATGGAATTTGATATTTTATCATTTTCCATCTTTTTCCTTTTCATTTACAAGAGGAATAATACTAAAATCATTGTATCTTATAACATATCCTTTTACTTCAAATTTCTCTAAACTTTTTTCTAAACAAAAAGTAATATTTTCAAGTTCAAATTCACGACTAGGATATTTATTATTCCATTCTTCTTCTGTTTCATTTGCTGCTAAATAATAATCATCAAAACGAACTCCAATAATTAAAGCATGAGCTGATTTATAAAAAGGTACATTATCTGGTCCATAATTAACATTAATATCTTTAGAATCATCTATTTCAGCAATAACTTTAGGATAAGTTTTTTGAATAAATTCTTTAGATTCTTCATCAAAATCTAGATTTTCACCTTCTATTTTTTTTCTTAAAAAAGTAAGCTCTTCATTTGTCAATCTTTCAATATATAAATTATTTCTTATATAAAAGTATTTTAAATAATCTTTAGCTAATAATTGATAAAAATCCATTTTATTATCATTAACTGGTTCAAAATGATTTCTAGCATCTCGAATCATCTCATCATAAGTATTTAATTTTAATTTTTCTATTAAATATCTATATAATAAATCAGAATATAATTTATAAAAGATAAGATAATTTTCTTTAGCTTTTAAAGATAACTTATCAAAATAATCATAACTACTTTGACTACTTTTCGTTTTAAAATATTCTAAATTTATTGTATTTTGATTGGTCATAGATTCATCCCCTTACATATTATAACATATTTTTTATATTAAGTAGTTTTTTTTATACTAATACTATTGACAGAAAAATTAGCATCTACAAAATCAGTTAATTTTATTTTATATTCTTCTCCCCAACTTGCAACATAGACATATTCTGAATCGATTCCTGTTACAAAAACAGCATGTCCAGCACCTTCATTCCAATTATTAGTTGTAATAACTTCTGTATCAGATTCCATATTTGGAACAAACCTAAATTCAGCATGATTTGACCTATAAACGCCTAATGAAACTAAATTGCCCTTTTGTTTTTCACGGGATATAAATTCAATTATTTTTTCAGGATCTTTAAATCCTTCTTTATAAAATTCTGAATAACTTTCTGTCCAAGTCTCACTAGAAAACTCATAATTTATACCTTTACTTTTTAAGAAAGAATTAATGACATTATCATCAATAAATCCTCTTCCACCTATCATTCCAGAAATATTATACTGTTCAGACGTTTTAATATCCTCTAGGTTTTTAAAAGCATCTGCAACACTTAAAGTACCATCATCTTTAAAAGTAAATAGCTCTTTTCCATCAGTCCTAATTTTATTACTATTTGCATAAATATATAAATCAAGCAAAAATTCTGAAGAATTTAAATGTTTACTACCATCAATATCAATTATCATATCATAGCCAAAATCCTTCTTAAATCCCTCAGGATTATTTTCATATAATGCATAAAACATATTGGCAACAGAAGCGTAAGCACAAATACCAGTAGTATTAATACAATTTAATATTTTTCTTTGCTCAACGGGACTATTAACCCCTAAACTTTGTAATTTATTTTGAAGTCTTGAATATACACTTTCAACTATAGGCTCAACATCAATTAAACTTTCATATGCTTGTTTATAAGCGATAGGATCATTGTTTACCATTTCCGATATAAAATCTTTAAATATTTTTAGTTGACCTAATCTGCATTCTGATGCTGCATCTAAGGCTTTAATATGCATATCAACATCACTATCACTATAACCACATTTCGTTTTCAAAAAGTTTTTATATTCTTCAAGATGATTATATATATAACTTTTATCTATTATCTTATATGATATATATTTTCTTGTTGCATTTTGATCTGCTCCATAATATCCAAGTATTCCATTTGCAAAGTTTGAAAAATAATTTCTAATTGCATTAAATGGCTTTAAAAGTATATTGTTAAATTCTTTAGAAAAATGACGATTATAATTTAATTCTGTACTGTTAAACATTTCTAAAATCATTTTTCCTATAAAGTCAATAGATATTCCATATTGTGAACAAATTTGATCTCTTAAATTAGCATCTTTAATTGATGCTAAAGCAATTATTTGACCTGGTTTTGTTAACTCTTTTAATTTTTCTAACTTATATTCATTGTCATCAATTGCTGCTAATGCATAAGCTTTGAGTAAATCATCATCAGAATTTTCAACTATATATTTTTTATCTTCAAGAGATATTTTTTCAATAGCATCTATTTTATCAGACAACTTTGCAATTCTTTTAATAACTTCAAATTTTTCAGAACTACTTTCCAGTAATTCTAAAGATTTTATTAAATTTTCTGCTTCCGTTATTTTATTTAATCCTTCAAATCGATATTCTGGTTCTAACGATTTTACAATTTCATATCTATAATTATCATTTGAAATTGTATCAAGATATTTTAATTTTAAATCCGATGAAGTCATTGATAAAATAACACTTTTTTTATCGTAATCACGAGTAAGAAATTTTAATCCCTGTTCCTTATATTCATCACTTGTTATATCATATTGTAAGAGTAAAGCAATTTGAGAACTATCATTGTTTAAATATTTAATAGCTGCAAATTTTTCTTGATCTGTTGCTAATTTTGTTATAATTCCGTATCTTACTTCAATAGCATCAATTGAAGTTATATATTTCATTGCTATATCTGGTGGTACAAAAGTTTGTAATACACTGTTTCTTGTTTTAGGATCTACTATATATTTTAAAGCTCTATCTACACTAGTTGGATTTTTAAGATCCGTTAAACCAGCAATTGCAGCAGAATTGGTATAAAATGCTAAAGATGCTGCTCTTAATTCTGGACTTGATAGTTGAAGTATTAGTCCTACTTTCGCTTTATTAAGAACTATTCCATCTGCTTCATAATCACCTAATTTAGAAATTTCTTCTAATAAACTTATATCATTAGGAGTTGCTATATCTTGTAAATTATGATTTACAATTAAATCGCTAACTTTAGAATCTGCAATATTGCCAAGAGCATTTAAAATAACGTTTGGTGAACTAGAATTCTCAGTTTCTGTATTTGCATCTACTGATAAAGTTTCAATTTCATCAGTTGTTTTATCTGTATCAAGATTTGGTGCATTAGTTTCAACATTTGAACTTTTAGAATCAGTATCAACATTAACATCTGAAGCATCAGATAAATTAGCAAATTCTGGTGAATTTATTTTCATACCTTCAACTGCTTTAGTTGCTTCTTCAGTTTCTAAATCAGTATCAGAGTTCTTATTAGCAAATTGTTTCATATTATCTAATATATTTTGGGCTTTTTGAACTAATCCATCATATAAAATTGTTGCTTCTGTTGTTTCACCATTTCTTTTTGCAATCATCATTTCGCCATATTTAATTTGATTAAAATTACGATAAAATTCTTTTACCAAATCATTTAATTCAGCTAAATTTTCACTTCCTACTGTATCTAATAATAAATCTAAATTATTAGAAATTCTAGCTTCCTTTATTACAGAATTAAATTCATTATAAAATCCCTCTACAAGTGATTTTACTAATTCATATTGTGTTGAAAATTTAATTTTAGTATTATCAGGATTATTAAATACATATGTAGACTCATTATTTGCAGCTTGATGAACTTCCTGAGCTAATAATTCATTTACAATCTCACTTAACATTTCATAACTTCTTTTTTGAGGTTTTGTACTTTGAGTGTCAGTATTGTTCTCATTAAAACTACCTTCAAGTGTTTCAAAACCGGTTCCAATTGCAAAATTGCCACTTTCTTGATCAAAATTTTGTAATGCTGTTTCTACAACGTGGTTAAGTTCATGAAATAATTTTTGATCAACAAACGAATCAGCATTTCCTAAATTGAATAATAGTGCCGCATGAAAACTTCCATCAGGAGAAACAGTTGGAATTACCATCGTTCCTACAACTCCTGACTGATATCTAGAAATCCGAGGTAATTCATCAGTATAGAACATAAATCTACCTCCAAGTATCTCAAGAGCATCCATTCCAGCATTAGCAACTTCTAAAGCATTTTCACTATATAAAGGCGTACTTGTTATAAGTTCATTACTAAATGCAAGTAAAGCATTTTCACGAGCTTCAATGATACTTGCAATTTCATTTGCACTTGGCATATATTCAGAAATATTTGGATAATTCATATATGCTTCATAATCATAGCCCAAATCAAGGCCCATATTTTGAAAATATTCCATTTGTTTGATTTGAATTACTCTAATCTCATCACTTGTTCCGTTTTGCAATTGCTCCATGCTTTCCTGAGAAAAATATGATAGCAAGGAAGCATTATCTAAAGAAAAGTTATTACCTATACTTAATTCTCTATAATTAAAGTTTTCAGGATTGTCATGGTATTTTTCTAATATCAACTGATCAGCTTCGCTTAAAATTCCCTTAATACTATCATAGAAAATATAATTATATTTATTATTTAGTTTCTTTTTCGTTTTTTCATAATTATCAACCATTAATTTTTGATCGTTATATTCTGACATTTTTTCATTAAATGCATCCATCATAGCTTGATAATTTGATTGATAATTTTCATAAAATGCTAAGTATTCTTGATAATTATTAACATTAACATCTGCACCAGTTAATTTTTGTAAATTTCTAATTAAACTATCTTTCTCATATGGTGTTAATTCACGTGTTTTCATAGTATTAATTATTTTGTACAAATCAGCTATTTTAGATGAAGAATCAAGTGCTAACGAACCAAAATAATTTTGAATATTACTATCATTGGCTTCTACTCCTATTTGATTTAAAAACTGTATTTTTAAATCATTAGAAATAGTTTTTTTAATATTACCAAGGACTATTTTAATATTACTAGGCATAATATAAGGAACTAATAAAATTTTATTTAGTGTATCTTCAATTTTTGCTCGATACTTCTCACCATATACTGAAACAAAGGCATCTGCTATTTTTGAAAGAGCTGTTTCAATAACTTTTTTACCTTCAAAAACTGATGCTAAATTTTCAACATTATGTACTGTTTCTTCATTTAAATTAAAACTAGGTTTAGTAATTTCTGCATTTGAGTTAATATCTAAAGATGGTGATTCAGCATCGTTTTTTTCACTTTCTAATGAAGGTGTTTCAAGAGTATCTGTATTTTTTTCTACTTCAACATTTTGTGTATTAGCATCTGCATTTTCAGTTGCAATAGAAATAGCTGTTTCTCTATTTAGTTTACCAGTCAAAGTATATAATTGATACTGATTTTCTTTTAATTTTTCACTTTCTTGATTATAAAGTTTATAAGTTTGGTCTAATTGAGCTTTGTAATAATTTACTTCTAAACTATTAGTAGCAGAATCTAACCTTGCCTCTAATTGGTCGCATTGTCTATTAAGTGCATTAACCGCTTCTAGTCCAACTTGAACAGTATCATATAATTTTTCAACTTGATTAACGTTTTCTTGAGATAAACCATTTTGATAATTAGGAATTTCCGTTTCCATAAATTCTTTAAACTTAGGATTTTTAATTTCAGCTGGTTTTGTTTTAGCATCTTCATTAGTTTCAACATTTAAAGCATCAGATGAATTTGAAAATTCTGGAGAATTTAATTTCATACCTTCTACTGCTTTTGTTGCTTCTTCAATTCTTCTTGCTTTTTCAGCTTCTAAATCACCATCTGTTTCAGTTTTATTTTCAGCGGCTAATTCTTTTTTTAAACCAAATAATTCTTCTCTTGCTTCTTCTGTATCAGTTGATGTAGAAGGAGTTACATCAACTGTTGACTTTAATTTTGGATTACTTATAGTTTCTGGAGTATCAACTTTTTGTTCTTTTTCATCTAAATCAGTATCTGTTCCAGCTTTGCTTTCTTCAGTTACTTCCGCATTAGCATCAGATAATTCTTTTTTTAGACCAAATAATTCTCCTCTTGCTTCTTCTGTATCATTCGATGCTCTTGGCGTTACATCAGTTTTTGGCTCATTTGTTGTTCCTGCTACATTAGTATCTTCCGTCTTGATACCTAAATCTTCTACTGCTGCTTCGATAGCTTTCACATCAGGACTTGATAATCCTTTACCTTTTGCATCAGAAACTTTTTTATTTACAGCATCTTTAAAAGCTTCGCCATTCATTGTCCCATCTTCATTTATAAATTTCATCATTTCATTGTTAGTAAAGCTTATTGAAATTCCACCTACATTTAAATTCAAAGCCTTTTGATGTCCTTTAATAGCTCCTGAAATCGCTCCTGGTACATACATAGGTGCATTGGAACCTACTGTTGAAAAATATGTTGATAGTAAAGTATCAGGAATTTGCATTATTTCATCTGTTAAATTATATTCTTGACCAGTTAATGCAGCTTCTACAAAGTCTCCAACAAATAATTGGAAGACCTCTTCTTCCATTTCGTCTTTTGGCGATTCAACTAATAAATTGTATAGTACTTGTTTCCAATTCATGTTAGCAGTTTCAGACGCATCTAAAGCTTTATCTGATAAACCAGATAAACCTCCGAGTAACTTTTCTGTTCCAACTTCCATACCACCCATGACATTACCTACAAAGAATGATTCTGTCCAAGAATAACCATTTCTTCTTAACTCACGATACGTACCTCCTGCTGATGATAAAAACATTGCCGCCTGTCCTAAAAAGCCTAGACCTGTAATATTACTAATAGCCATTGAAACTATCATATTTCCTGTTGATATACCTGCACTATAAGCATTACTTAACATTCTTCTTGCATATGTTTCTCCACCTGCAATCTCTTGCATATATCCTGCACACTTTGCTGCTTCTTCTGCTGTCATATCTCCTGTTACAACTAAAACATCATAGTATTTAACAGGTACATTTGAATGAGCCATCATATCTTCAATTTCTGCTCTTTGTTCTGCTGTTATTAATCCATCATTTTCAAAGTTATTTAAATCTTCTTTTGTTATATCACTATATGATGCTATTACAGTTTGCAATAATGTTTGAATTGTCTGCATTTCATAGTCATTGACAGTCATACTATAATCACCAGTAAAATATGAACGTACATTATCAAACCAACTAATAAATCCTTCATATCCACCAGTAGCATAGGCTGCTACACATTCAGCTAACCAACCTTTTTGTTCTACAATAAACTCAAATTTTTCGTATCCTAGTTCACTTCCATGAATTGCATCATAAGTTCTTAATTCCATGATATGTAAAAAATCACTTGCTTTATTAGTACCTTCATTATAAAGAAAATATTTATAAGCTAGTTTATCTGCATTACTCATATACTTGTAATCACTTTCAAGAATATTTGTTAAATCAAAACTTATATTTTGAGAAGATACTACATTATTTAATCTTAAAAACTGTTCTAAGCTTCCTACTTCTTGCTTAGCAATATTTATAAATTCATCAGTACTTAAATCGATAAAATTAACATTACTTTCTTTCAATAAATCCAATAAACTTATCCAATTTAAAGGCTTATCCCGATTTCCTTCAATCGCATAAAATTCCGAAATTAATAAATATACTTCATTCATAGTACATGTTGTTAAATCAATATTTTTACTTGTTGCAAAATCTATTATTTCATCAAATGTTGGATCTTCAACATCTCCCATTTCAAATGCATATGAATAACTTAATTGAAAATCAATCTCATTAAATTCATACTCCATATTTCTTCGATGCTCAGTAATAGCAGCAGTTATACTATAATCCTCATTTCGATTTTTATTCTCTTCCGTAGATGTTCTTAAATATGAAAAAAAATCTTGAATTTCAGAATATGTATTAAATGTTACTTGTTCTCCATTGATATCATATGTAGCCATTAACGGAGTTTCATAATCCCATATTCCAGCTCGCAGCAAACGGCTTTCATAATCACTTAAAGTTTCTCGTTCCCAAGCATCAATCAAACTATTCTCGCTATCGTAATTAATTTGATTTTCAACTCTTTCTAAGGCTAATTCAGCTTGTCTATCTTCTAATTCATTTATTTCTTTTTTATTGTTGTATGCAAATAAAAACATTGCTAAGACATATGTGTTATTTGTTTTTAAACATTCTTCTATTCTTTCTCTATCTTAATCGCTTACACC
>CANRJE010000050.1 GCA_947630865.1 uncultured Bacilli bacterium
AAAGCTAAAGATATATTTTCAATTTAAATGCCTATTGATTTAAATGTTGCATATGCTGAATACACTAATCAGTCATAATGTTTAACACAACTTTTAGAAAAAAAGAATTGTTTTTTGCACAATCCTTATTTAACTTCATTTAATTCTGTTAATCTTTCAAATGTCTTACGAACTTCTAAATCATATTTTAAAATATCTAAACTACCATATTCTTTTAAAATATCTTCTTTTTTAGCATTATAATCTTTAGCCATTTTTTCAAGTTCTTTATTTGCTTCATCATCACTTACTTCAATATTTTCTATTTTCATAATTTCTTCTAAAATTAAACGATATAAAACATTTTTATAAGCTTCTGGTTCTAATTGCTTACGTAAATCTTCTTCAGTAGTTTTAGTAAATTGATAATATAAATCTAAAGATATTCCTTGATATTTTAAATTTTGTTCAGCTCTTTCAACTAAACGTCCTATTTCATCTTCTACCATTTCTTCTGGAATATCAACTTCGGTATTCTTACCAATTGCTTCCATCAAGTCATCAACGAATTTATTTTCAGCATCTGTTTTCTTATGACCTTCTAAATGTTCTTTAATGCTTTCTTCAAGAGTTTCTTTAGAGTTTACTCCATCCATTGCTAAATCTTCAAAAAATTCTTCATCTAATTCACGATTCTTTTTAACCTTGATTTCGTGTATTTTAACTTTGAAAACTGCTTCTTTTCCTTGTAAATCTTCAGCATGATAATCTTTTGGGAAAGTAACTTTAATATCTTTTTCTTCTTCTTTACTTAAACCTATCAATTGTTCTTCAAATCCTGGTATAAATGTATTGCTTCCAATTTCTAAACTATAATTTTCAGCTTTTCCACCTTCAAAAGGAACAGAATCGATTGATCCTTCATAATCAAGAATAACAGTATCACCATTTTCTACTTTTCCATCTTTAACAACAAGTTCAGCATAATGTTCAAGTAAATGTTCAATTTCATGATTTATTTCTTCTTTTGTTACTTTAACATTTTCTTTTTTAATCTTTAATTCTTTATATTTTTTAATTTTAACTTCAGGTTTAGTAATAATTGTAAATAGAAATTCTACTTTTTCTCCTGTAATTTCTTTAATAGAAACATCAGGTCTTACAACTGGTACTAATTTATTTTCTTCAAGTACACTTTGAAATGCTTCTTCAACTACATAATCAGAAGCCTCTAAATATAAACTTTCTTCACCATATTTTTTAATAAAAACATCATATGGAGCTTTACCAGGTCTAAATCCATCAATTTTAGCTTTCTTATTATTTTTTTCATAAGCTTTCTTTAAAGCATTTTTCCATTTTTCTCCATCAACTATCTTAGCAATTTCATGTCTGTTTTCATTTTTTTTCTTTTCCATAATTCCTCCAACAGGTCATATTATACCTTATCTTAACAAAGTTTTCAACCTTAAATTTTAATTGTTAACAATTCTTGCAATATCGGATACATAGGTTGTATTGATTACCCCATATCTTGGTAAAGTATATTTATCAGAACCAACCATAATCTTTCTTCGTCCACCGATAAAAGCCATTTCAAAACCAGCCTTTTTTAGTTCTTGAATAGCATAATCATTATATTCAAAGAACGGATAACAAAAGACCGTTGAGCCATTTAAAGAATCTCTACTTTTCTTTAAATCAGCTTGAATTTCTTCCGAAGGTAAGCACTTAAGAGGACTACCTTGTCCCCCACTACATTTACCAGTTATATGTAAATTATAAGAATGGGAATGTATTTCTAAACTAGGCGATTTATATTTTTCTGGCTTTCCAAATGTTCCAATTAAAAATAAGGTAGCATGTAAATTTAATTCTTCTAATATCTTGGTTGATGCTTTAACAAAAGCTCCATCATCGATCGTAATTACAACCGTCTTTTCAGGTAACTGAACTTTTCCATCTATAAATAAACTTAAATCTTCCATTGTAGCTGTATAAAAACCATTATCTTTTAAATATGACATATGTTCTTTAAATTGGGTACTACTTAAACAAATAGTTTCATTCCAACTACGACATTTATCCCCTTCAGCTTTGTCATTTACATCATAGACAAAGTGATAAACAAGCGTTGCTATAGCATTTGTATGTTTTTTAGAAGTATTAGTTTTATTTATCTTTTTTACTTCATCTTTTTTAAGATAATATAATTTATTATTTAAAAGTACTCCATAGTAGTTATCTTCTTTAATTAAAATTGGTAACTCTATTCCTTTATTTAAAGTAATAATTTTCTCATAGGTATCTGAATAAATAGTTGTAGTTGAATCCGTTTTAACACTTTCATTATAAGGAATATAATTTAAGTATGTAGGGGTAGTTTCTTTTTGTTCTTCCGTATATTCTTCAATATCTTTATAATCAATATAATAACTAGTATCTTTTATCAAAAAATAACCATCTTTTAAATAATCATCCTTTATAAGCATTATATTTTGATTTTTTGTAATTTCACCAATTTCTTCAAATTTGTTATTATTTAATTGATAGACTTTCTTATCTTTTAATGTTAAAGCATTAGAAAAGAAATAATCATTATAATTGATTAATTCAATTGGAAATTCATCTTCCATTGATTTAAAGAATTTTTCTTTTTTGATGCGAATAAGAACATATGTTGTTCCTCCAACAAAAAGTAAAAGGCATATTAAAAGTATTAAAACAATCCTTATTTTTTTCTTTCTTTTTTCTTCAAGAAAATCTGTTTTCTTTTTTAGTTCTATGTTCTGCTCACTTTTAATTTTTTTCATAGACACCCTACCCTTTTTATTTTATTATTCAACTACTGTTTCACGATTTAATCTTTCAGTTATCCATTTTTTACTTTCTTCAATGTCATTAAAATATATAACCTTGTCTTTTAATTTTTCATAAGTTTCATTACCTTTTCCAAGGACTAAAACAATATCATCTCTGCTAGCTATATCAATCGCTTTTTTTATAGCTTCACTTCTATCGATTACTATTTCATATTTATCTTTATCTTTTTCTGAAATTTCACTTACCATTTGTTTAGCAATATTATAAGGGTCTTCACTTCTTGGGTCTTCATAGGTAAATATTGCATAATCAGCATATTCTAAAACCGTTTTTCCCATAATTGGCCTTTTTTTATAGTCTCTTTCACCTGCTGAACCCATAACTACAATAATTCTTTTTAAATTTAATTTTTTTACAAACTCCATTAAACACTTGATACCATTTGGGGTATGAGCATAATCAATCATAACTTTATAATCTTGTCCCATATCAATCATTTCAAGTCGACCTGAAACATCAATGTTAATAGCATTTTCGATTAATTCATCAATATCAAAACCCATTGATAAACAAACAAGAAAAGCACAGGCTAAATTGTAAACATTAAATTCTCCTAAAAGTGGAGAAATAAATGAATATTCATTATTTTTATAAATAAAAGTTACATATGTATATTTAGGAGTAATAGTATAATCTTTTATATATAAATCACACTTTTCATTTTGTCCATAAGTTAATATATTTTGATTAACTTCAATAAATTTAGATGCAAATTTATCATCTAAATTAACAATAAAATTACCAACAGTTTGTCTTGCTAGTTGAACTTTACAGTCAACATAATTTTCAAATGTTCCATGAATATTTACATGTTCCCAAGTAATATTGGTATAGCAACCACTTTGAAACTCTAAATCATCAAGACGATGTCTAAAAAAACCTTCACTACTAGCTTCCATTACAACATACTTACAACCAGCATCTGCAAATTCTTTAAAAAATTTATATAAAACAGTAGCATCAGGAGTTGAATTAGGTGAATCTTTTTGAAAAGCCTTACAACTACACCCATTTGTTCCTATGTAACCACATTTATCAGCACCAATTAAATATTGAATACTTGTTGCAACCGTTGTCTTACCATCAGTTCCTGTTACTCCAATAATTTTTAAACCAAGTTTCGAAAAATCATAAAATTCTCTACAAATCCTTGTTAATTCTCTATCAGGGTTTTCTACTTTAACGTAAGGAACAGTAAGATTTAAATCTCTAGAACCAACAACTGCTACTGCTCCATTTTCAATTGCTTCTGAAATGAATTCATGTCTATCAACATTAACTCCTTTAATACATACAAATAAATCTCCATCTTCTATTTCTTTAGAATTAATTTTAATATCTTTTATCTTTATATCAGGATATCCTTTAAAGAGTTCACTTAGCATCTTCATTTATTATCACCATCATTCATATTTTTTCTAAGTTCTATTTCATTATATATTATTTTGTGATAAAATAACATAGATTGAGGTAAAAAAATGAAAAAAATTTTATTAATTGGAGCAGGTTCCGATTTAGGTGTCGATAAAGATGGTACTAGTTTAGGACCAAAAGAAATTTTAAAAAACTTAAAAATGGAAAATGTTTTATTTGAACAAGATAAAGACATTAAAAAAAGTCATGATTCAAGTGATTTAAGAAAAAATTTAAAAGAAGTTAATGATTTCAATAAAAAAGTTTATGATAAAATAAAAGAAGAAAATGCTTTTTGTATTACTCTTGGAGGCGACCATACAATTGCTATTGCAAGTGGATTTGCCAGTTTAGAAAAACATAAAAATCTTGGCTTAATTTGGATTGATGCTCATCTTGATTATAATACTTTTAAGACAACAATAACAGGTAACATGCATGGTTTACCACTTGCTACCTTAAATGGACTAAATGAAGACTTAAGACCTTTTCAAAAAAATAATTTTTTTAATCCTAAAAATACTGTCGTTGTTGGATATCGTGCATTTGAAGATAATGCTAAAGATGAAATTGAAAATATAAAAACTATGGGAGTTACTGTTTATACAACTAATGATATTAAAGAATTAGGTGTTCATAAAGTTATGGAAATGGCCTATAAAATTGCTACTAACAATACAGATGGTATTCATATAAGTTTTGACCTTGATGTAATTGATCCTTTAATTGCAACAGGTGTATCAGTTCCTGAATCCAACGGAATAACTTTAGAAGAAACAGGTGATATTCTTGAATTTATTAAATATCATGAAGATAAACTTAAATCATTTGATTTAGTAGAATATAATCCCTTAAATGATAAAGATAAAAAAACTTTAAATATTGCTACTAATATTATCAAAAAAATTGTTGAATAATAGAGTTTAATCTCTATTTTTTTATAAAAAAAAGTTTTTACTTTCTGAAAAACTCTTCAATATTTTTTCTTTTACATTTGGCTTTTATTTCATCAGCTTCTTCTTTTAATAAATTGTCTTTTTTTCTTAAAGCTAAATATTCTTCGCTTAATGATTCTTTAAATAAATTTCCAAGATTATTAAAAGTTAAAGGATTACTATTGATTATATCAAATCCCATTAAATAATAATTCCAATAAATATAATAAGGATTAGGACTACTTGTAACAATTTCATTTTTAGCAATTGTATCAATTTTATCCCAACTAAGTATTCTAATCAAAAATTCAGAAGCTAAACGAGAATTTAATTTTTCATTATCTCTATTTAATTCTAACCATAATTTATAAAGTTTTAATTGTTCTTTAGTTAAATTACTTGATAGATAAATATCTATATCTTCTAAATTTCCTTCATATCCATATATTTTTTTAATATCTTCAAAAGTTGGAAAAGAAGGAAATTTTTCTCCTTTTTTAGCTGCTTCAAGAATTTTAGCATAATATCCATCGCAATAATCTCTAGCATAACCTTCATGATTATAACAAGCCATTATAAATTCTCCATCAGGTTTTACAAAAGCTCCTCCCTCTTTTACAATTTTTTCATTATAAGGAAAAATACTTTTCATACTACTAAACACCTCGCCGGTCCATTTTAACACATATTTTGAAAAATTAATCCTTTTTTTTAAATTTTAAGACAATTTTTAAACTATTTAAGACTGTTAATAAGGTAACGCCAGTATCAGCAAAAACAGCAAACCACATTGAGGTTATTCCAAATAAACTAAGAAGTAAGATAATAATTTTAACTAAAATAGCAAATGATAAATTTTCTGTTATTACTAAACTTGTATATTTACTAATTTTAATGCCAAGAGGAATTTTTAATAAATCATCATTGATAATAACAATATCAGAAGCTTCAATTGCTGCATCACTTCCAAAGTCACCCATACTAATTCCAATACTTGCTCGTTTTAAAACTGGTGAATCATTAATACCATCTCCAACAAAAGCTGTTATTTGATTGTTTTCAATATTTTCATATTTTTTATATTTATCAGTTGGTAACATTTCTGAATAAACTTCGTCTATATTTAAATTTTTAGCAATTGTTCTAGCATTTTCTTCTTTATCACCTGTGAACATAAAAGTTTTAATACCCATATCTTTAATAGATGCTAAAGCAAGATTAGCATTTTTCTTAATTCCATCATCGATTAAAATTGAAGCTATATGTTTAGAATCAATATTCAAATGAATAGAAACATTGTATGGGCAATCATCATCACAGACTTTTTTAGTTCCTATTTTTACAACTTTATTTTTTAATTTAAAGAATATTCCTACTCCTGGTATTTCTTTATATTCTTTAACATCTTTAGTATCAATCTTTTTATTACTTAACTTTAAAATAGATTTTGCTATTGGGTGATTAGAAAAAGATTCGCCTTTTCTTAAAATTTCAATTATTTCATCTTCCTTATATTTTTTATCTAAAACTTCAATTTTTAAAACTCTAAACTCTCCTGTTGTAAGAGTACCTGTTTTATCAAATATTATTTTTTTTATTTTAGAAAGATTATCTAAATAATTACTACCTTTGATTAAAATTCCATTTTTACTAGCAACACCTATTCCTGTAAAATATGATAAAGGAACAGAAATTGCAATTGCACAAGGACAAGAAATAACTAAGAAAGTTAAGGCTCTATAAATACTTTCATTATAAGTTAAATTACTAAATAATGGTAAAAGAAGTCCTGTTAGTATAGCTAAAATTAAAATAATTGGTGTATATATCTTACTAAATTTAGCAACAACTGTTTCAGTAACAGCTTTTTTATCACTTGCATTTTCAACTAATTCAAGAATCTTAGCAACTGTTGATTCTTTATAAATACTAGTTGATTTCATCATAATCTTTTCTTCTGTATTTAAATAACCTGATAAAACTTTTTCTCCTTTTTTTATTTCTATTAGCTCTGATTCTCCAGTTAAAGCACTAGTATCAAATTTTGCTTTTCCAAGTGTTATTACACCATCAACGGGAACTTTTTCACCTTTTTTAACACATAATATATCTCCTATTTTTATTTCTTCAACAGGAATTTTAAAAAAAGTATCTCCATCTTTTTTATTAGCATAATCTTCCTTAATTACTAATAAATCATGAATAGAATCTCGAGTTTTATTAACAGCTTTTTCTTCTAAAATTTTTCCAAGTAAGTAAAGAGCCGAAACCATAATTCCTTCCATTTTTGAATTAACAAAATATGCTCCAATTGCTGATATAGAAATAAGTAAATTCTCGTTAATCGTATGACTTTTAATAAGCATTTTGATTGCTTTAATAATAGGATTATATAACAATAAAATATAAGAAATTATAATAAATACTTCATGAAACTTAAAATCAAAATAACCAATTAAAGCACTAACTAAAGCAATTATTAAAACTAAAAAATGATATTCTTTTTTAACTTTTTCATTATCAATCATTTTAGCTTCTGGTTCAACACTATCTATTATTTTATTAACATAGGAAAAATGTTCTTTTAAATCTGTTTCATAACTAATTCTAGAAGTTGCAAAGTTAACAACAACATTATTAAGATTTTTATCTTTATTTAATGAATCTTCAATTTTTTTAGCACAACTTGCACAATCAAGTCCTACTATTTTATAAGTATATTTAATCATCTCAATCTCCTAAACAAATATAAAATTTCATCAATCGTTTCTAAATCATTATTTTTTATATCATCAACCATACAAGTTTTCATATGATGTAAGAGTAACTCTTCTCCTAAACTTCTAATTGCTTCATTAACAGCTGATAATTGAATTAAAATATCATCACAATGTCTATCTTCTTTAATCATCTTAGTAATTCCTCGAACTTGTCCTTCAATTCTATTTAATCTTTTAACAGATTTATCTATCTCTTCAGGACTTCTGTGAGTAATTCTTTTACATCTATCTTTCTCTTTAACCATTTTTATCTATCCTTTCTATATTCATTATATACCCCTATAGGGTATATGTCAAGCAAAAAAAATTACAATATTTCTTTTAAAATATTGTAAAGTTTATTAACAGGTAATCCCATGATACCCATATAGTCACCTTCAATTTTATTTATATGTTTAGAAAAAATCCCTTGAACAGCATATGCTCCTGCTTTATCATAAGGCTCATCAGTATCTAAATAAGAATTTATTTCATCATCATTTAAACTATCAACAAAAACTTTGCTAATTGTATAATCTTGATATTCTGTTTTTTTCTTATTCTCAATTTTTATAACTGTAAGAGAAGTATAAACTTCATGATAAGTTCCACTTAAAGTTTTTAACATTTGATAAGCATCATTTCTATTTTTTGGCTTTCCATAAATTTTATCATCTTTTACAACCATTGTATCTGAACTGATAATTATTCTATCTCCTTCTGTTAATCCCATTACTTCAATTGCTTTATCTCTTGAAATATTTAAAGAATTTTCAAGAAGTGATAATTTAGAATTAAAAACTTCTTCTTTCTTAGAAACTACTATTTCAAAATCATAACCAAGTAACTTTAATAATTCTCTACGTCTTGGAGAAGCTGATGCTAAAATGAGTTTCACGATACTTTTACTCCTAAATATTCTTTAATAGCTGTTGCGATTTGATCAGGACATGAAGTTCCTCTCATATGACAATCAATTCCTTCAAGTTTTTCTACAATATCTTTTAGTTTCATGCCTTTAACTAAACTTCTAATTCCTTTTAAATTACCTTCACAACCATTAGTAACTTCTAAATCAACTAAAGTATCCCCTTCTATTTCTAATTTAATATTTGTTGAACAAACACCTTTTGGTTTATAATTATATACTTCCATAGGACCTCCTTAAATATACAAACATTGTAACATAAAAATTGTCATTTTTAAATAATTTCTTTATATAATTAACTAGATAGCCTATGAAAAATTTTGAACTATTATTAATTAGTATTGCTCTTGCTATGGATGCTTTTTCTGTTAGTATTTGTAAAGGTTTAACAATGAAATATAAAGTAAAAAGAAATAGTTTTATACTTGCTACTTCTTTTAGTGTTTTTCAAATGATTATGCCTTTAATTGGTTATTTACTAGGAAATAGTTTAAGTTCTAAACTGATAGAATTCAATCATATTATTGCTTTTATTCTTTTATCTATAATTGGAATTAATATGATTAAAGAGTCCTATAAAGAAGAAGATATTAATATTGGTCTTAATATTAAAGAATTATTTTTATTAAGTATTGCAACAAGTATTGATGCGATGGCAGTTGGAATTACTTTTTCTTTTTTTAATGTTAATTTAATTATTGCTATTTTAATGATAGGAATAACCGCTTTTATTTTATCCTTAATTGGAGTTAATTTAGGAAGATTAATCGGTAAAAATTTTCAGCATAAAGCCGAGATTATTGGAGGAATTGTTCTAATTTTAATTGGTATAAAAATTTTACTTGAAGGCTTTTGACAAATCATTAAAATTATGTTAGTATGTATATAGATGAAGGAAATTTCATAAAATAAAAAAGGAACACTTAATCTTCG
>CANRJE010000051.1 GCA_947630865.1 uncultured Bacilli bacterium
CATGCTGACCCAGAATTTGGAACAGGAGTAGTTAAAATAACACCAGCTCATGATCCTAACGATTTTGAGGTTGGTAATCGTCATAATTTAGAGAGAATTGTTGTTATAAATCCTAATGGAACAATGAATGAAAATGCTTTAAAATATAATGGTATGGATAGATTTCAATGCCGCGAAGAGTTAGTTAAAGATTTAGAAAGTGCAAATCTTTTAATAAAGATTGAGGAAATAACACATTCAGTTGGACATTCTGAAAGAACTGATGTTATGGTTGAACCTTATTTATCAAAACAATGGTTCGTTAAAATGCGACCTTTAGCTGATAGAGTTTTAGAAAATCAAAAGGTAAAAGCTAAAAAAGTTAATTTTGTTCCTAGACGTTTTGAAAAAATTATGAATCATTGGATGACAATTACTTATGATTGGTGTATATCACGTCAACTTTGGTGGGGACACAGAATCCCTGCATGGTATAGAGGTTCAGAAATTTATGTTGGAGTAACACCACCTGATGGAGAAGGATGGGAACAAGATAAAGATGTCTTAGATACTTGGTTTTCTAGTGCTTTGTGGCCCTTTTCAACTTTAGGATTTCCAGAAAATACCGATTTACTAAAAAGATTTTATCCTAATGATGTTTTAGTAACAGCCTATGATATTATTCCTTTTTGGGTTAATCGTATGACTTTTCAAGGTTTAGAATTTATGGGAGAAAGACCATTTAAAGAGTGTATAATTCATGGCCTTATTCGTGATAAAGATGGTCGGAAAATGAGCAAGTCTTTAGGTAATGGAATTGACCCAATGGACGTAATTCATGAATATGGTGCGGATGCTTTAAGGTATTATTTAGTAACTGCTACTAGCATGGGCATGGACTTAAGATATGATGATAGTAAAGTTAAAGCTAGTTGGAATTTTATTAACAAATTATGGAATGCTTCTCGTTTTTGTCTTTTAAATATGGAAAATTTTAAAGAAAGTGATTATGAACTTAAAAATTTAACTAAAGAAGATGAATGGATTATTACTAAACTTAATAAAGTAATAAAAGAAGTTATTAAAGATATGGATAAGTATGAATTTAATAACGTTGCTAGTAAACTTTATAGTTTTATTTGGAATGATTTCTGTGATACTTATATTGAATTTGCAAAATTTAGTTTAGATAAAAACTCAACAAAATCAACACTTTACTATGTAATTTTAAATATTATAAAAATGCTTCACCCATTCATGCCATATGTAACTGATGAATTATATGATAAACTTCCTTTTAAAGATTCTGAAAATATTATGATAAGTAAATATCCAACTTTCAATAAAAAATTAATCTTTGAAGATAGTTTAGAGCATGTTGAACATTTAATAGATTTCATAAAAGTATTTAGAAATACAAAACAAGAAAATAATATTGGTTCAGATTTTAAAGTAAAACTACAAAGTGATTTTGATGATATTATTTTAAAAATATTAAAGTTAAATGAACATATTATAACGAGTGATTTAAATATTACAAAATATAATGTTACAAATAATTATTATACTTTAGATTTATATTATGAAAAGGTTTTAACTGATGAAGATAAATTATTGCAACAAAAGCAAATAGAAAATTTAAAAAATAGTATAGCAAGGCGAGAAAAACTTTTAGCTAATGAAGGATATCTAAATAAAGCTCCTAAGGAATTAGTTGAAAGTGAAAGAGAAAAACTTCAAAATGAAAAAGATTTATTAGAAAAACTTTTAAATTAAAGATATTTTTAATAAGTCTTTTTTCTTGTATTTTTAAGAAAAATAATTTAAAATGATTATAGAGGAATTATGAAAAGAAAAAGGGATTTAATGGAATTAATATATGATAATAGAAAATTGGTTTTAGCAATTACTATATTGGTTATTGTTTTAACTATTGCTTTTTTTGTCTTTTATCCTAAAAAAACATTAGAAGAAGAAAAAGTAACATATTCTCTTACTCTTTTTGGAAATGATTCTATTACTCTTAATTTAAATGAAGAATATCAGGAACCTGGTTATTATGCTATAACATCAACTGGTATTTTAAAGACAAAAGAGGTTTCCGTTTATAATTATGTTGATGTATCTGAACCTGGAACTTATACGGTAACTTATGAATTTGCTGGTATTGTTAAAACGAGAAGAGTTACAGTCTTAGAAGAAAAAGAAAATATAGAGGATAATAATCCTTATACTATAACTCTTAATTTGATTGGAGATAATGTTATGAACTTATCTCTTTATGAAGAATATGAAGAATTAGGAGCTAGTGCTTTTGATAGTAATGGAGTTGATATATCTGATAAGATAGAAATAGAAGGTACGGTTGATACTAATAGGGCTGGTACTTATACTTTAATTTATAGTATAGAAGAAAATGGTATTAGAAAAGAAGTAATTAGAAATATTATTGTTCTTGAAGATAATTTAGATATTAATTTAATTCCAGCAACTACTGAGTTTACAAATTCACTTACTTTAAATATCGAAGTTACTGGTAATAATTTTTCAGATTTAATTCTTCCTAATAATAGTGTTGTTAAAGATGCTAAAATTACTTATAATATTGTTTCTAATGGTATTTATACTTTTACGGCTTTAAATGAAAACGGTAGAGTTTTTAGTGAATCAATAACTGTTGAAAATATTGATTCTATTGCTCCAAAGGGCTCTTGTATAGCTACTTTAAATAATAATGGTTCAACTACTTTTAGTGTTACTGCTAGTGATAATGAAAGTGGTATTAGGGATTATCATTATTATGATACTAGTACATTCCTTGTATCATCAAAAGCCAATATATATACTTATTATAATAAAACATCATCTAATCTTTATGCTAAAATCTATGATAATGCCAATAACGAAGTTCTTATTTATTGTCAAGTTATTGATAATAGTGCTTTACCTCCTATTAAACCATCAAGTAATGAGAAAATTGTTAAAATGGGAGAAACGGATACTTTAAAGGTTTATATAACTAAAAAGGATAGTTATTATATTACCCGAGTATGGGCAAGGGATCCTTATCATCAATTAAATAAATTTGATTCTCCAGAATATGGAAGTAAACTCTATAGACCAAAAAACTTACTTGAAAAAGCAAGAGCAAAATATAATTTAAATAATCAATTATTAGTTGGTTTTAATGCAAGTGGATTTTATTTAAAGGATACATATGATGCTTCTTCTGTATCAAAATATTCTAAATATAATAAAACAAGTGTTGGAACTTTAGTTATAACTAATGGTAAAGTTATTAGAAATGCTTATAATAAGGCATATAAAACATGGTATACTTTAGGAATTGATTCAAATAATAAGCTTCGCTTATTTGTTGATAAAAAAGCATCAATAAATAATGAAATTAATAACAAAAAGACTTGGGCTGATAATGTTATTAGTTCGGGAATTAGAAATACCTTCACTTTTGCATCACCTTTAATTGAAAATGGCAAAAAGAGTGGTACAACAACGAATATGCCTAGTTTAAATTCACGAGTAAATAGACAAGCAATTTGTCAGATTAATGATAATAATTTTGCTCTTATTACAGGTAAAAATTTAAATAGAGCTGATTTACAAAATATTATGCTAGGATTAAATTGTGAAACGGGAACGAATCTAGATGGTGGCGGTTCAATTGCTTTATTATTTCAAGCAAGAGGTTCTAATACAATAGATACTATTATTGGAAATAGTCGTGATTTACCAGAAGTAGGATATTTTAGCGAATAAAATATCCTTTTAATAATTAAATATAAAAAAATACTTTTTAAATAAACTTAAGTTCTAAGAAAATATCAAGCATTAACTTGACTATTTTCTTTTTATAAGATACAATTTATTTAGAAAGTAAACTGAGGAGATGTTAAAATGAAGAAAGGAATAAATAATAAAGGTCAAGCTCTTGTTGAATATGTCTTGATAATTGCCCTTATCTCTGTTGTTATTATTGGACTAGTTAATATTTTTGGAGGTTATTTAAAAGATGCTATGACCAAGTCATCTTGTTCACTTGTTGGAAAAGAATATAAAGAAGGAGAAAAAGCTGGGGAAGGTAAATGTGAATAGCAATTGATGAAAATCAATTCTTTTTTGTATTCAAAAATGAAAAAGATGCCATAATAGTAAGTAGTAAAGGTGGAAATATGAAAGATACATGTATTGATTTAAAATATGCAAAATTACATATTATAAAGACAAAGAAGTTTCGAACTATTAATGTTAAAGTTGTATTAAGAGACGAGATTAAAAAAGAAGATATTACCAAAAGAAATTTTTTAACGGATTATCTTGTTTTAACTACGAAAAAATATAAAACAAAAAAAGAGTTAGCATTAAAAACACAAGAACTTTATTCATTATATATTGGAGCTTCTAACTCTAGGATAGGTAATTATTTAGTTACAACTTTTAATATGTCTCTTTTAGATCCTAAATATACAGAATCTGGAATGCTTGAAGAAAGTTTTGATCTTTTACACGAAATAATATTTAATCCTAATGTAAATAATCAAGAATTTGATTCTAAAATATTTAATAGTCTAAAAAAAGAAATAGAAGCAGGAATAAAAACAATTAAAGAAAATCCTCAAATTTATGCTAATATAAGAATGCTTGAAAATATGGATTCTAATAGTCCTTTTTCTTATCAAGGATTTGGTTATTTAGAAGATTTAGAGAAAATAACAGCTTCTAATTTATATCAATATTACAAAGATTTTATCTCTAAAAGTATCGTTGATATTTATGTGATAGGTGATGTAACAGCAAAAGAATTATCAGAACTTGTAAAAGCTAAATTAAATTTTAAAACGATGAAAAAAGAAAAAAAAGATGTTTATATATATCATAATAAAGCAAGACGTCCTAAAGAGATAATTGAAAAAGAAAATCTTAATCAATCAAAATTAGCAATTGGAGTTAAACTAATAGATTTAAATGATTTTGAAAGAAAATATGTTATTAACATGTACAATATGATTTTAGGTGGAGGTTTCAATTCTAAATTTATGCAGATTATAAGAGAAAAGGAGTCCTTAGCTTATTATATTAATTCAAAAGTTAATAAAAGTGATAATCTTATTATAATTCAATCAGGAATTAGTTTTCAAAATTATAAAAAAGTTATCAATCATATTAAAAATATTATGAAAAGAATTACTAAAGGTGAAATAACTAATGAGGAATTAGAGAATGTTAAAATGGAATATTTAACAGTTTTAGAAGAGATAAATGACAGTATTGATAACATTTTAGAAAATTATATTTCAAGAGATATACTTAATTTAGATGATTTTGAAACTCGTAAAGAGATGATTAAAAAAGTAACTTTAGATGATATTATCAAAGTAAGTAAAAAAGTTTATATAGATACAATATATCTTTTGAAGGGGGAGCTTAATGAAAAAAATTAATTATAATGATTTAGATCAAGATATTTATTATTTTACCCTTAAAAATGGTTTAAAAGTTTATTTAATTCCATTTGCTTCTAAGAAGAATTTTTATGCTATTTTAGGAACGAAATATGGTTCTTTTGATATTGAATTTCAAAATCAAAAGGGAGAGAATATAAAAACACCTTATGGAACAGCACATTTTTTAGAACATAAAGCTTTTGAACAAGAAGATGGAATAGACCCATTTAAGTTTTTTTCAAAAAGTGGAATTAATACAAATGCTTCAACTACATTTGATAATACAAGATATTATATATGGGGAGTCAATAGTATTGAAGAAAATTTAAATTATTTTTTAGATTTTATTTTTTCACCATATTTTACAGATGAAAATGTTAATAAAGAAAAAGGAATCATCAAAGAAGAGATTTTGATGTATGAAGATAATCCTGAATGGGCACTTGATGATAACATGCGAAAGAATTTATTTTATAATTTACCAGTTAAAGAAAAGATTGCTGGAACAACTTCTTCCATTGAAGAAATAGAAAAAGAAGATTTATATAATGCTTATAATACTTTTTATAATCCAAGTAATATGTATTTAGTTATTGGAGGTAATATTGAACCTAAAAAGATAGAGACTCTAGTTAAATCTCATAAAAAACTAAACAGTATAAAGGGATTAAGTAATATTAAAAGAAAAGAATATGATGAACCTAATGATGTAAAAGAAGAATTTGAACGTTTATATATGGAAATTAAAATACCGAAGATTCGTTATAGTTTTAAAATTAATAGAGATAATTTTAAAGACTTATCTTTACTTGAAATTAATATGTATTTAGGTATTATTCTCTCTAAACTATTTGGTTCAACTTCCGATTTTAGAGAACGTGCTCAAATGGAGAATTTAACAAGTGGTTTTTTTGTAGAAAAAAATAATTTTAGTAATTTTATAACTTTAGATATTACAGCTGAAAGTGATAAACCAGATATGTTTATTGATTTAGTTAATGAGGCAATTAGTGATATTAAAATTTCTAAAGCAGAACTAGAACGTATTAAAAGAGTTTGGATTGCAAGTGAGATAAGAATGATTGACAGTGTAGAGCTTACAGTTGACAATATTTATAGTGATTTAATTATGTATGATCAAGTGTATTCTAATCGTATTGAATTAATTCATAATATGAATATTAAAACCTTGAATAAAGTAATAAAAAACTTGGATTTAACTAATAAAAGTTTAGTAATGATTTTACCAAATGAAGAAAAGATGTAAAGTTTAGTATTTTACATCTTTTTTTTACATAATTCCTAGATTTTTAACGTCAAGTATGATATATTAAAAATAGAATAGAGGGATAATTAGTATGAAAAAAATAATATTAGCATGTATTTTCTTAATTTGCTTTACAATTAATGTTAAAGCCTTAGATGAACCATATTTAGAAGAAATCAAAATTGATGATGTTGTTATCAAGGATTTTTCAAAAGATAAAACAACATATAATCTTGAAGTTGCTAAGACAAAAGAAAGTGTTAAAGTTTCATACACACTTCCTGATAACAAAAAAGTTCCTGATGATTATACTATAAAAACAACTCCTTCTATTACTGGAGAAGTACCTTTAAAAGCAGGAGAGGTAACAAAAATTACAATTACTCTTTCCGATGCTCATGAAAGTAGTAAGCAAACAACTTATACTATTAATATAAAAAGGCCAAATAATCAAAGTAGTAATAATTTATTGAAAACTTTAACAGTTGATTCTAGACGTGTAACTTTATTAGAAGATGAAACAGAATATGAAATTCATGTTGAAAATAGTAAAAAGAAAATTGAAGTAACGGCAACACCTCAAGATTTAAATGCTAAATTTGTAACTGGTTATGGAGAAAGAGTTGGAAATAATGCTATTACTTTAAATGGTGAAAAAACAAATTTTGAAATAAAAGTAATGGCTGAAAATGGTAAGATTAGGACATATAAAATAACGATTATTAAAACAGATTATAAAAGTAATGATAATAAATTAAAAAGTCTAAAGATAAATGAAATTAATTTTAATTTCAAATCAAATATTTATGAATATAATTTAGAAGTAGAAAACGAAATAGAAAAAGTTACTCTTGAAGCAGTTCCTAATTATGATAGAGCAACAGTTGAATATGAACCATCTTATCAATTAACAGAAGGAATTAATAATATAGTTGTTAAAGTTAAAGCTGAAGATGGAACTGAGCAAGAATATAAAATTAATATAACCAGAAAAAGTTTAGGTGTATTAGTTTCTAATATTAGAATCGATGATATTGTCTTTGATTTTGATCCTAACAAATATGAATATGAAATATTAACGTCTAAAGATACTTTAAATTTTCATGTTACTTTAAATAAGAAAACAGCAACTTCAAAAATTTTAAATAATACAAACTTAAAAAATGGTAGTGTTGTTAGAATTTTAGTTCAAGATAACGATAAAGAAATATACTATAACTTTAAGATTTCTAATAAAGATATTAGTACTACATCAAGTAATAATTCTAATATCTTAACAACTGATATTGCAGGAGGAGGATCTAAATTCTTTCAGAAATATGAAATGCTTATTGGATTTGCCTCATTAGGAATTGGAACACTTGGATTATTAATTGCTATTTTAACAAGACCTAAAAAAGATAAAGAAGAAGACGAGATTATTAAGTAGTAAAATTATGTAAAAAATATTGTTTTAAAATATAACTTTTGTTATTCTTAAATTGGTGATAGTAATGGCAAAGTTATATTTTTATTATGGAGCAATGAATTCTGGTAAAACAACTAGAATATTGCAATGTGAGTATAATTATAAAGAACAGGGAATGAGAGCTATTATTATGAAACCTGAAATAGATACTAAAGGGAATAATAAGATAGTATCACGTATTGGAGCAGTTAAAAAGGTTGACTATATGATTAAAAAAGATGAAAATGTTTTTGATTTAATTATAAATGAATATGGTCATGTTGATTTAATTTTAGTTGATGAAGCTCAATTTTTAACTGAAAGACAAGTTAATCAATTAATGGATATTGTAGTAGATTTAGATATACCTGTTATGTGTTATGGTTTAAGAACTGATTTTAAAGGACATAGTTTTCCTGGAAGTAGAAGACTTTTAGATATTGCTCATGAATTAACTGAGATTAAAACTATCTGTGAATGTGGTAAAAAAGCTATGTTTAATGTTAGACTTATAAATGGTAAAGTTGCAACAGAAGGTGAGAGTGTTGCTATTGATGGAGTAGGCGAAGTTAAATATACCGTTGCTTGTGCTAAATGTTTTAGTATGAAAACAAGAAAAAAATTTGATGAGATGAGTGATGATTAATATCACTTTTTTTATTTCTTAATAAGACTTAATTTGATATAATAAACTTATGGAGGAATTATGGAATTAACAAGATTAGGAGAAAAAACGTATTATATAAAAAATAATACTAATATTGGAATATATAAAATAAATGATGAAGAGGTATATATAATTGATACAGGTAACGATAAAGATTGTGGCAAAAAGATTTTAAAAGTTTTAGAAGAAAATAATTTAAAAGTTAAAGGTATTATAAATACACATTCTAATAGTGATCATATAGGAGGAAACGAAGTAATAGAAAAAAGAACAGGAGCAATTGTTTTAACTCATGGAATTGAAGTTGCTTTTACTAAGTATCCTATCTTAGAACCTAGTTTTTTATATGGTGCTAAACCTTTTCATGACCTTGAAAATAAATTTTTAATGGCTAAGACATCAAATGCTATTGATTTAGAAAATAATTTACCAGAGGGTTTAGAATATTTTTCTTTAAAAGGACATTTCTTTGATATGATAGGAATTAAAACTAGTGATGACGTTTATTTTTTAGGAGATGCCTTATTTTCAAGTGAAACAATTAACAAGTATCATCTTTTCTTTATCTATGATGTTTTAGAATATTTAAATACATTAGAATTTTTAAAAACTTTAAATGGTAAGTATTATGTTTTCTCTCATGTAGAATTAAAAGAAAATATAAAAGATTTAATAGAAATAAATATAAATAAAATTAAAGAAATAAGTGATAATATTTTAAAAATTTGTAAAGATAAAAAAACGATTGAAGATATTGAAAAAGAAATATTTGATTATTATCATTTAACAATGAATTTAAATCAATATGTTTTAGTTGGTTCTACTATTAAAGCTTATTTATCATATTTAATTACTAAAGAAAAAATGGAATATATAATAGAAAATAATAAACTTTATTTTAAAACTTGTAATTAAAGCTGAATTGCAAAAGTAAATTCCAGTTTGAATAGGTAAAATCCACTTTGTAATAAAATTTTGTAGAAATTTTTA
>CANRJE010000052.1 GCA_947630865.1 uncultured Bacilli bacterium
ATTTGAACCCTCGCACCAGTTTAACCCGATCTACTCCCTTAGCAGGGGAGCCTCTTCAGCCTCTTGAGTACCACTCCAAAGCGAACATATTTATAATATCAAAAGTTAAAACCATTGTCAATTTAATATTTAAAATATTTTAAAAAAAATAAGGAGCAAACTTCCTTATTTGAAAAATTCTTGAATTTTTGAGACGGATTTTGGAAGAGAACTTATGATTTCTTTATATAAAACTGGATGTTTTTTCAATTCTTCTAATAATTCTATATCTCCTTTTGTTATTCTATCTCCTCTTTTTTCACTAGGATTATAAGGTTCAATACCTACTAAAAAATCAACACTTACTTTAAAGAAAACTGATAAAGAAATAAGAACATCAATAGATGGTTGCCTTGAACCATTTTCATAACACGATATACAAGACTTAGTAACATTTAAAACATACCCTAAATCGTCTTGGGTTAATCCCTTCTCATATCTCAATAATTTCAACTTTTCACCAAAAGACATACTATCACTACTCCAATTACATTGTAGCTTATATGTGCAAAATAGTAAAGTAGTTTTGCCCCTCTTTTAAACTTTTTTGCTATTCTTCGGCTTCTTCTACTTGTTCTTTACTTTTGCCTGAAGATAAAAATGTAATGTTTTCTGCAATAACATCTGTATATTTCTTTTTAATGCCATCTTTTTCATAATTATCTACTTGGATTCGACCACGAATTCCAATCAAATCACCTTTAATACAGTAATCTGTAACGTTTTTAGCAATATTATTCCAAAGAACACAATCAATAAAATCAGTATGATAGATACCATCCGTTCCCTTAAATTTACGATTAACAGCCAAAGTAACTCTTGATATTTTATTTCCATTTTCTCGTTCAATTATCTCAGGGTCACGAACCAATCTACCTACTAACATAACCATGTTAATCATCAAAAACCTCCTTTCAATTTCACTATACAAAAATACTTCCTAATTTGTCAAAATTGACACAAGCCTCAAAATGAAGCATTTTAAAAATTTTACCGTTTCAATTTTTATTTTTCCTTTAAACAATTTTTTGAATTATAAAAAAAATCTTAAAAAAATCACTTTTTTCAAGACCAAAAATTTTACATAATTTTACACACACTTTTTTTTATAGAACCTGTTTTATTAATCTATTTAGTTCAACAGCGTACTCAACTGGTAACTCTTCTTTAAACTTATCAATGAAACCTAATATAATTAATTCCATAGCTTTTTCATAATCAAGTCCCCTACTCATTAAGTATAACAGATTCTCTTCACTTATTTTAGAAACTGTTGCTTCATGATAAATTGTACTACTAGAATTTTTATTAATATTAACAGGATACGTATCACTCTTACTTTTACCATCAAGAATCAAAGTATCACATTTTAAACTTGCTTCACTATTAATAGCATTTTCATGTATATCTATTTTTCCTCGATAAGTTGCATTTCCACCATTTAACGCAATACTTTTAGAAATAATTTTACTTTTAGTATTTTTACCAATATGTATCATTCTACTTCCTGTATCTTGAAACTGTCCACTTGATGCTAAACTAACAGTAATACATGTTCCACTTGCATTATCACCTTTTAAAATACAAGCTGGGTATTTCATAGTATTTAAACTACCAATATTGCCATCTATCCACTCCATTACCCCATTTTCTTCTACTAAAGCTCTTTTAGTAACCAAATTATTAACATTAACTGCCCAATTCTGAACCGTCGAATAACGACATTTACTATTCTTACCAACAAAAATCTCAACAACTGCCGCATGTAAACTAGAATCACTATAAGTTGGAGCTGTACAACCTTCTATATAATGTAAACTACTATTATCATCGACAATAATTAAAGTTCTTTCAAACTGTCCCATATCTTTACTATTAATTCGAAAATAACTTTGAAGTGGTCTATCTAAAGTAGTATTTTTAGGAACATAAATAAAACTTCCTCCTGAAAAAACACAAGAATTTAAAGCTGCAAATTTATTATCACGATTAGATACCAATTTCCCAAAATATTTTTTTACTAAATCAGGATATTTTTTTATAGCCTCATCAATTGAAGTAAAAATAACTTTTTTATCTTCTAATTCTTTTAACATATTATGATAAATTACTTCACTTTCATATTGAATACCAATACCATCTAAACAAGAAGCACTATCTAAAACTTTAAGTGGTTTAAATTCCTCTTGAATTTCTTCATCTACTTGACTCCAATTTGAATACATATCATCTTGAACACTCTTATAGTAAATTATTTTATCATAATCTATTTTATATTTTGGACCAAAATCAGGATCTTTAATTTCTTTAAAATTTTTATAACTTTCCAAACGATAATTTAAAAAGTAATCTTCTTCTTTTTTAAACTTAGATATTTTTTTAATATTTTCTAGGTTTAATCCTCTAATTTCTATTTTAATCACCTTGTTTCTATCTATTTTGTTTATTTTTTTTCTTTTTTAAAAATACTTCGTCTTTTTCATTATGACTTTTTTTATTTTTCTTTTTCTCATCTTTTATTTTCTTCTTTTCTTGTCTTTTTTCTTTTTTAACTTCCTTTTTAACTTCTTTTTCTTTTTTAGCCTCTTCTTTTAATCTTATCTCTTCTTCCTTAGCCAATCTCTTTTCTTCTTTATCCTTTATTTTCTTTAATTTTTTAGTTCGATAATTAACAATATTTTCCGTTAAAATATAATCGAGAATATATATTCCAATTAGTAAAAACAGCAAAGTACAACCAAATGTTACAAACAAATTCCAAATAACATTATCAAATATTGTTAATATAACAACATATGAAGTGTTGTAGTAAAGGAAAGCATCAATAGTTGTTAAGATAATTGTAAAGAATAAAGATTCTTTTAGGTAAACTGTCTTTCGTCTTTTTTTATCGCTTTTATTTAAACCCGTAGGAAGTCTTTTACCTGTTATACTTTTTAAAACAATTGAATTTTCATCATTTTCTAAAAGTTCTGCAAGTTTACGAGCTTTTTTTGCTTCTTTTCTTTCTTTTCGTAGTTTTTTATTTTCTTCTCTTTGAAGACGTCTTGCTTCTTTAAGAGCATATTTTTCAATTGAATCTCTTTTTTCTTTTCTTTTTAATAAACGTTCTTCTTTCTTTTTATCCCCATTGGCTAATTTTTTAATCCTAATTTTTTCTTTAATTCCTACTATAAATCTTTTAGAATTAGTAAAAATTATTAACCAGATATTTTTTAGAAAATTAAAAATTTTAATAGCAATATTTTTTACTTTTATACTAAAACTTAAACAAATTAATTTAATTTTTTTAAGAAGATTTTTAATTTTTGCATTTTTAATTACTGTAACTTCTTCAATATTTTCTAATTTCTTTTCTTCTTTTTCTACTGCTTGTTCAATTTCCTCTTTTGTTTCTTTTTTGATTTCTATAGTTTTTGTTTTTTCTGTTCCATTTTTTTTCTTTAACTTTATCTCTTCTAGATTAGAATTTTTATTAACTTTCTTTTTATTTTCTAATTGTTTTGAATTAATTTTGGTATAATTATTCTTCTTATAATTTGCTTTTTTAGAATTATTATTTTTGTTGTAATTATTATTTTTACTTTGATATTTTTTAGAATTATTAGGTTTATTGTTTTTAACTTGTGTAACTTTTTTTTCTAAATCAGTCTTAGGCTTTGTGTTATTACTTTTAGGAGTTGTTTTCTTTGAAGGCATTTTATTTTTAGATTGATTATTAGTTACATTTTTTTTCTTTACATTAGCAGTTTTCTTTTGATTATTAACTTTAATAATTCCTGTTTCTGATAATTTTTTATTTATATTCTTTTTAGAATTTGCCATATTATCACTCCTACCAACGTATATTATATAAAAAAAAATATTAATTGACAAGTAATATAAATAATGTTAAACTAATTTTGTTTTAGGAAATTAGTTTCATTTATAGGGGATTAGTTAAATGGTATAATAATGGTCTCCAAAACCACTGTTGGGAGTTCGATTCTCTCATCCCCTGCCAAGAGAAATTAAAATGGCTTCAAAAGGTAAAAAAAGATGTATGGTAAAATATATTCTTTAACTTAGAAAGCTGTTTTTTTTATAATAAAATTTTATAAGAAAGATATTAAATATGTAAAAAAAACTAAATAATTAACAGAAAAATAAAAATGGTAAAATTTATAATGAAAGGTAAAACATTATGAATAAAATATATATTATTAGACATGGAAATACAACTTGGAACGAAAAAGGTTTATTACAAGGAACTACTGATATTGGTTTAAATGAAGAAGGCATTATACAAGTTAAAAATCTTTCTAAAAAGTTAGATTTAAGTAAAATTGATATTTGCTTTTGTTCTCCTTTAAAAAGAGCAAAACAAACTGCTGATATTTTAATAGGAAATAAAATAGAAATTATATATGATGATATGATAATAGAACGTAACTTCGGAGATTATGAAGGAAAGAAAATAGATTTTGATTTAATAAAGAAACAATGGAATTATAAACTAAATGATAGTTCTCACAATATAGAAAGTTTGCAATCTTGTTTATTAAGAGCAAAAATTTTTTTAGATAAAATAAAAAAAGAATATCCTAATAAAACCATTTTAATAATTTCTCATGGTAGTTTTATAAAAACCCTTCATTTTAATCTAATAGGTTATGATGAAAATACAGATTTTTTATCATTCAATCCCAAAAATTCTCTTCTTTACGAATATGATTTAATTTAATATAGAATGAAATATGACTTAAATAAGCTTTCAAAAGGCTTATTTTTTTTAAATAGAATAAACTTATAAAAAAAATATTAAACTTAATTCAAACCTAAACATTTTAACGCATTTTACCAATTTTTTCCAAAACACTACTTTATTAGTTCTAAAAATCGTATTATGGGGGCAAAAACAACGAAAAAACAAATATAATGAGAAAATTATATTGGTGATAAGTAATGAATTTTTCTAAATTAGCTATCCTAAGAAATAAAAAAGAAATATCGCAAAGAGAAATGGCTAAAATTTTACAAGTTAGCAAATCTACTTATGCTAGATGGGAAACTCAAGAAGAAATTATTCCTTTATATCATTTGACTAACTTTTGTGAATATTTTAAAGTTTCTATGGACTATATATTAGGAATTAGTAATATTAATAAATATCATAATTATGATTATAAAAAAAAGATTGATAAAACTACAATTGGTAATAATATCAAACTTGTAAGAAAGAAAAATAAGTTAACTCAAAAGGATTTAGCTAAAATTTTAAATACTTCTCAATCAACAATAAGTGCTTATGAAAATGGTAAAACTTTAGTTCTAACTGCTTTTATATATAGCCTTGCTACTCAATTTAATCTTTCAGTAGATAAATTATGTGGTCGCAATAAAAATCAAAAAGTTGTTAAAAATTAATTCTTCAAATGAAGAATTTTTTTATAGTTTATTAGCAAGTCCTATATAAGTATCAGGAGTTAAATTTAATAAGTTATCCTTATCTATCCTATCTATTTCTAAACTTTTAATAAAATCTTGAAGATTTTTCTTAGTTATTTTTTTTCCTCTTGTTAATTCTTTTAGTTTATTATAAGCATCGGGAATTTCATATTTTCTTAAAACGGTTTGAATTGCTTCTGACAAAACTTCCCATTCATTATCTAATTCCATTTTTATTTTTTCGCGATTAACATTTACTTTCTTTAATCCTTTTAATGTTTCTTTAACTCCTTGTAATGAATATCCAAAAGAAATTCCTAAGTTTCTTAAACTTGATGAATCAGATAAATCTCTTTGTAGTCTAGACCTTGGTAACTTGTCAGAAAGAGTTACTAACAATCCATTAGCAATTCCAAGATTAGCTTCACTATTCTCAAAATTAATAGGATTTACTTTGTGAGGCATAGTACTACTTCCAACTTCATTTCCTACTACTTCTAATTTAAAATAACCTTTACTTATATATAACCACATATCAAGATTTAAATCTATTATAATGTTATTAATATGTCTTATATTATCTAAAATATTTACTATATAATCATGATTTTCAATTTGAGTTGTTAAGGGATTAAATTCTAATCCTAAATTTCCTATAAAATTAGAACAAAATTTTTCTACATCTAATTTAGGATATGCAATTGTTAAAGCATTATAATTTCCAGTTGCTCCATTAAATTTAGCTCTAATTGGTAATTTTTTTAATCTTTCTATTTCTTTATTTAAACGATACCAATATACTTTAAATTCTTTGCCAATTGTTGTAGGAGTTGCTGGTTGTCCATGAGTATGAGCAAGAACCGAAACATCTTTGTATTTTTTACTTAATTCTTTAATATAGTCTAAAAATTCATCTATTTTTACAAAATAAATTTTATATAGAAAATCTTTTATCATCAAAGCATAAGCCGTATTATTTATATCTTCTGATGTTAATCCAATATGAACAAAGGAAATTAAATTTTCAAGTTTTAACTTTTTTAATTTTTTATCTATAAAATATTCTATCGCTTTAACATCATGATTGGTAATTTTTTCTTCTTCTTTAATTCCATTATATGAATCAATATCAAATTTTAAATAAATATCATATACGTCATCTATATTATCTATTTTATCTTCTATAATTTTTTCTTCAATCAAATAGATAAGCCATTTAATTTCAACATATAAACGATATTTATTATATGCATACTCTGAAAAATAAGGAGATAATAATTCTTTAATATCCTTATATCTTCCATCTAAAGGACTAAGTTCATAAGCTTCAAATTCTTCCATAATACACTTCCTAACAAAGTTATTATATCACAGAAGTCAAAAAAATCTTCCTTTCGAAAGATTTATTTATAAAAATTGGAAGGAAAGTTAATAAAATAATTAACTTATTAAAAGTAGTTTTTATATTTAAGATTAATAATCAGATCAAAAAAACTATCTAAAAAAGTAAAGAAATTTCAGCTCCTAATACATTTAAAAATTTATTTAAAATTTCTAACCTAAAATATTATATTACTTTTGACCTCGACTTACTGTTTAATGTTAATTTAAATATTTAATATCTGTATCATTTAAAATTTGCATTTGAGAAATTGCTATTTTGTTTAATCTTTCAAGCCTTTCAGATTGTTTTAATCCATCATTTATAAATACAGAATTAAGATTTTCCAAATTTGCTAAACATATTAATTCATTAATAGTTGCATAGTCTCTCATATTTCCTTCTAAGTCATGATGTTTAAGTCTCCACTCTTTTGCAGTAATTCCAAACAAAGCCATATTTAACACATCGGCTTCTTGTGCATAAACAAAATTAATTTGTTCTCTTGTTAATTCTTTTGGGATTAAATTTTGCTTTATTGCATCTGTATGAATTATATAATTTATTTTTGAAAGTTCACTTTTAGCATTCCACCCAAGTTGTTTTTGTTCCTCTACTTTTAGCCTTTCAAACTCTTTTATTAATAAAAGTTTAAATTTTGGACTAATCCACATTCCAAATTCAAATGCAATATCTTTATGAGCATAAGTACCACCATATCGACCTGCCTTTGATACAATTCCAATAGCATTTGTTTTTTCAACCCATTCTTTAACGCTTATTTTATAACTATTCAATCCTGCTTGACTTTTAATTATGGCGAATTCGCCATAATTAAAATTTGGGTTATGAATTTCTTCCCATATACCTAAAAATTCAACTGTATTTCTATTTCTCAACCAATCAGATACAAAAAAATCACCATCTTTTGATTTAAGCATATCTGTAAGAGAAATATAATCTTCTTCTTCTATTTTAAAATAAGAAATTTTTTGATCTAAAACTGTTATTTCTGACACTTAATATTTCCTTTCTTCACTTTTAATAATTCTATAGTGATTTTTTTATATTCATACTTTCTACTCTATCTTATAATATATCATAATTTTCAAAAGGAACTGATAAAAATATAAAGTTTTATTTTATATTTTTATCAGTTCTTATATTAACATTTATAAATAAAGACGTCAACAGCTTGAGCAAATAAAACAAAATAAATAATTTTAAATGTTTTATAAAGACTATGAATATTAATATACGAAAAAAGCCTTGAAATACAAGGCATTATAATCATAATGGTCGGGAAGACAGGATAAACTAGGAAAATAATTGACATTTATAAACCCGCTAGAAATAGTAGGTTTATTACTGCTCATTACTATCTATTTCTATATAAAACACTTAAATTCAAAATTTTTAAGGGCTAATTAAGGGCTAGAAAGGAAGGAAGAAATATGTCAGAAATATTTAGAATAAATAAAACGAAAAATTATACAGTAATGAGTAATTATCATTTACAAGATAAAAATTTATCATTAAAAGCCAAAGGACTACACTCTTATATGTTAAGTTTACCAGATAATTGGAATTATTCAGTACAAGGATTAGTCTCAATATCAAAGGAAGGCGTTAAAGCAATTAATTCCATATTAAAGGAATTAGAAGAAAATTATTACTTGAAAAGAGAAAGAAAACAAGAACCTAATGGTAGATTTTATTATGAATATAACATCTATGAAATACCATATATCCAAAAAGGGAGAACGGATAAAGGGGATACCCTAAATGGCACTCAAATAAATACTAATATAATAAGTAATAATAACCAAGATAAAATGGATAAAACATTTAATTCTTTAACTAACGAATTAATTAAAAGAAATTTTATTGATAAATCAGATTTAGAATTATATAGATATGATGATTTATTTAACACTTTATTAAATAACTATGAATATAAAGATATTATTAAAGTATCATGTTATATCATCAAAAAATGGAAAAACAATAATGGGCTTGATGAAAATGGTAATAAAATTGAGGATAAATTTTCATATTTTAAATCATCAATGATAAATAATTTGATAATAATAAATCAAAGAATTAACTTTGATTGGGAATAAAGAAAGGGAATTTATAATGAAAATAGAATATTTAAAACAAGGAAATTACTTAATACCTAATTTAAAATTAAAAGAAAACGATAGTTTAAATTTTGGGAAATATGGTTATTTAAGATTAGAATATCTTAAAAAATATAAAAAAGCATTATATCAAACTTTATTAATGAAAGGTGAATTAACTAATCATCTAATATCAATTAATAATAAATGTTCAATAAGATTAAAAATTTTAATGGATAATTATATTAAAAATGATGAAAAACTATCTGAAAAAAGTAAAGAAATTAATCAATTTGAATGGGTAAAATTAATGAATAATTATAAAATTTGTGCTGAAGAAATTATTTTAAAAGAATTAATTTATATATAATTTAATAATTTTATGGAATAGCAAGCACTGCAAATGTACTCCTAACATTTGCCATATCTATTTTAATTATTCAAAGTTTTATAATCTTGTTAAAAAAGACAATAACTAACATTTTTATTGGTTATTGTCTATATTTTTTTCTCTTAAAATAGATTGTAGTTTCATTTATTTTATCACATACTTTTACCCATAAAGTCTTTTTAAAGTTATTCTTTTATTATTACATTCAATAACAATTTTACATACTTATTTTTCTT
>CANRJE010000053.1 GCA_947630865.1 uncultured Bacilli bacterium
TAAAGTAACTTTCACTGCAATTCCAATAGTAAATTTCACTTGAGTTCAAAACTGAAATTTACTTTTAAAATTAAACATTTTAATTAGAAGTATTATTGTGTCTTGACTTAAAATATCCTTTTTGCTATAATACAAAATCGTATTGGGGGAATAAAAATGGAAAAAAGAGAATTGATTGGTGTTAAAGGGAAAGTTATTGCTTATGACAAAATATATCCTTATGTTGAACATTTAGCTAAAGTTTATATAAATGGTAAATATGGTTTTATAAATGATATAGGTATTGAGGTAATAAAACCAATTTATGATAATGCTCATGATTCTAGTTCTTCAATTGTAGCTCTTGAAAAAAATAATAAATGGTTCTTTACTGATAAAAGAGGAAAAAGAATAGGAAGGGAATATGAAGATGTAAAAGATTTTCATGAAGGAGTTGCTGCTGTTAAAGAAAATGGCAAATGGGGATTTATTGATAGTAATGGTAAAAAAGTTATTAAATGTGTTTTTGATTCTGTACGTGATTTTCATGAAGGAATTGCTCATGTAACTTATCAAGGTCTTGAAATCTATATAAATAAATTTGGAGAAAGAATTTTTGTTTTATCTAGTGATTATTATCATGATGGAAGTGATTTTCAAGATGGTTATATTCATGCTAAAACTAAATTTGATGATTTTGTTATAATTAATAAAGAAGGACATAACTTAAATTATCCACATTTTAAATATGTATCAGATTATAAAGATGGTTATTGTTATGCAACTTTACAAGGTGATAGTTCTTGTATTTTAGATAAAGATGGAAAAGTTACTTTTATAACTAGTGATTTTAAAATAATTGGTATTGGAGAAAATGGAATTTTTCAAATTAAATATCCTGATGGTATGGAAAGCTATATTGATTTTAATGGAACTATTTTAACAAACAAGAAATATAAAAAGGTATATCCTTTTAAAAATAATCACGGACGTGTTCAAGCTGAAAATTTAAAATATGGATTTATAAGTGCTAAGGGATTTGAAAATGAAGGTTGCATTTATGATGATGCTAAAGATTATAGAGATGGATTAGCTCCTGTCAAAATAGGTAATAAATGGGCTTATCGTAATCATTATAATTTTATAACACCTTTCAAGTATGATGATGCTAATGAATTTTCATCTAATAGAGCAATAGTTACTATGGATAATCACCAATTTTATATTGATATTGTTGGTATGCCTACCTATGTTAGAAATAAAAAAGAAGAAGAGATTTATTTTTACAAAGAAAGTATTGCTTCAATTACAGAAGTAGAAGGGGTTGAAATACCTTTATTTGATAAAACAATTAGTCCTGATTATTTAAAAGAACGTAGTGTCTCTGAATACCGAACAATTTATACTTTTGATGAAGAAAAGTCTAAAGAAGATAATTTAAAAGAATATCCTAAATATGTTAAAAAGATAAATGAAATAGAACAAATATTACTCGAAAATATAGCATTAGAAGATAAGGAAGATTTAAATCAAGAAAAAGGTCCCAAAAAATAACTTTTAATTTTTCCTAATATGTTATATAATTAAATTGGTGATAAAATGGATTGGTGGAAATATATTGTTATTATTATAGTATTTTTGATTATCTTACTAGCAGTTTTAAAATCTACAAAGAAAGATGCTCATTTAGAAATAAATAAATTAATAGATTATTTAGGTGGAAAAGATAATATTGTTAGTAGTGATTATAACTTATCAAGATTTATTGTAACATTAAGAGATACAACAAAAGTTAATAAAGAAGCTATTCAAAAATTAGGAGCTAAAGGAATAGTTGAAATTGATAATCAATTAAAAATTATATTAGGTAATAATTCTAAGCAATTAAAACGTTATATAGATGACATAAAACGATAAAAAATATCGTTTTTTTTCATATCTCGACACAAATCGACAAAATTCGACAAAGAACATTTGATAAAATAATCCTGAGGTGATTATGTGGTACATGCAGTTTTCAATATAAGTATTATTTTACTTCCATTTTGTTTTTATCTTTTAAATTTATCCTATAATAATAATTATAAAAAGAAAAATGATAAATATATTTTATCGCTTGTTTTAATTTTGGAAGTAATTTTATTTATTGTTTTTAAGAATTATACTGAGTCTTTAATTCTTATTAATATTCCACTTCTTGTTTCATTTTTAAAAAGAAAAGATATAACAAGTATTATTTTATCAATTTTAATTGGTTATTATTATGTAACATTTTTTAACTATAATATATATTTTATTTTATTTGAATATGTTTTATATTATTTAATTTATGTTATATTTAATAGAAAAACTTTAAAGATATATTTTCTTATTTATATATTTGTTTTTATTAAAAGTATTACTTTAGCAGTAGAAGTTTTTTATTTTAATTTTAATAATACATCTTTTTTAATAAATTTTTTAGATGTATTTATAAAAATGATAGTTTTTTATGTAAGTAGTTATTTAGTATTTATATTTTTATTGAGAGGAGAAGAAATCATGAATTTAAATACGGCTATAAGAGAATTAGAAAAGGAAAAAGTACTAAGAACTTCATTATTTAAGTTAACTCATGAAATAAAAAATCCAATTGCTGTTTGTAAAGGATATTTAGATATGTTAGATTTAAAAGATAAAAAGAAAGTTGAAAAATATATTCCAATTATAAAAGGAGAAATAGAGAGAACTTTAACTTTAATGGACGATTATTTAGAATATACAAAAGTTAGTATTAAAAAGGAAGTTGCTGATATTTATATGCTTTTAAATGAAGTTTTAGATTCATTAAAGTTATTTTTTAAGGAGAATAATATTAAAATAAAAAGTCATATTCCAGACAATGAATTATATTTAAATATTGATTATAATAGGATTAAACAAGTTATGGTTAATATGTTAAAAAATGCAAGTGAAGCAATTGATATTAATAAAGGTAATATGTTAATAAAAATTGATACAAAAGTTTCAAATAATATTTTTAAAATTATTATTGAAGATAATGGAGTAGGTATGGATAATGATACTTTAAATCAAGTTATGAATTTATTCTTTACAACAAAAAGAAATGGTACAGGATTAGGTACAAGTTTATCTAAAGAAATAATTGAACTTCATGGAGGAAAGATTAAATATCAATCGAGAATAAATATTGGAACAATTGTTGAAATAATGTTACCAATTGAATAATAATTTAATAAAATAAGATGTTTTTGAACTTTACAATTATTAGATACTATTATATAATTTTTTTGGTGATGTTATGATACATATTGTTTTATATGAACCTGAAATACCAACTAATACAGGTAATATTATGCGTACTTGTGTTGCAACAGGTACCATTTTACATTTAATTGAACCATTAGGATTTAAACTTGATGAAGCTAGTATAAAAAGAAGCGGTGTTAATTATATTGATAAATTAGAGTATTATGTTTATCCTAATTTTCTAGAATTTAAAAAGAAAAATAAAGGAACTTATTATTATTTCACTAGATATGGTAAGAAACCTCATACAAGTTTTGATTATAAAAAAAGTTATCTTGAAGGGGATATATATTTGATTTTTGGAAAAGAATCAACTGGTATTCCAAGAGACATTTTAAAAGAAGATTTAGAACATTGTATGCGAATACCAATGACTAAAAATGTTCGAAGTTTAAATTTATCTAATTGTTGTGCTATTGTTATTTATGAAGTATTAAGGCAACTTGATTATTTAGATTTATTAAGAACAGAACCTCATAAAAGTCCTGATTATATAATTGATGGCATTGAAGTTAATCCAAAATCTTAAGTTTGGATTTTTTTAACTTCTTGTCTAATCTTTGTCAAATTACTGTCTCTCTTTAAACGATATTAGAAAAAACATGATATAATAAGTTAAGAGGTTATTATGATTAAGAAAATACAAAATTTAAAAATCAACTATGTACAATATGGTAAAGGAAAAGATGTAGTTCTACTTCATGGCTGGGGGCAAAATATTGAAATGATGGAGCCTCTTGGTAAAAATCTATGTGAAAATAATAGAATTACGATTCTTGATTTTCCAGGATTCGGAAGTAGCCAAAAGCCAGAAATTGCTTATACTATATATGATTATACAACTATTTTACATGATTTTTTAGAAGAATTAAAAGTTAATAATCCTATTTTAATAGGACATTCTTTTGGAGGAAGAGTTGCTATTTGTTATGCATCTAAGTATGAAGTTTCAAAATTAGTACTATTAGCAAGTCCTTTTAGAAGTCAAGAAAAAAGGGGTTTAAAGATTAAAATATTAAAAAGTTTAAAGAAAATAAAATGTCTTGATGGTTTAGCAGAAGTTGCAAAAAAACATATGGGAAGTAGAGATTATCGAAATGCTGATGGTGTTATGCGAGAAATACTTGTTAATACAGTTACTGCTAATTTAGAAAATGAAGTAAAAAAAATAAATGTACCAACTTTAATAATTTGGGGAGAAAACGATAATGAAGTTCCTGTAAGTGAAGCTAAAGTTCTTGAAAAAATGATTCCTGATAGTGCAGCTATTATATTAAAAGGAACCCATTATGCTTATTTAGAAAATCTTAATCAAGTAATTAGTATTTTAAGAAATTTTATATAGGAGGTATTATATGTATATATTTGTTTTTATTTATTTAATTTATATTTTTTATAAAAGTAGAACAGCTCTTTATATGTTACAACAAAATTTATATAATGAAAACAATCGTTATTTAAGATGGATAGGAAGAAATATAGGAAGATGTTTTAATCCTATTGATTTTTTACCATTTCTTTTAGGAATATTTTTATTTTTTACGAAAGAGTCTTTTGCTTATGAAGTAATATTTCTATCAATTACTTTTATATACATAATAGGTATATATGATGAATATAAGAAAAATCAAGATAATCAAAATAAAATTAAATTTAATATAACTAGTCGAATTAAAAGACTTTATATAACAGAGTTTATTTTAATAGGAGCTATTATATCTTTACTTTTAGTATTAGAGAATAAATCTTGGAGTTTATTCGTTTTATCTTTAATGGTTGCTTTAATTTATTATTATATTTTTCTTGTTAATATAATTAATAAACCAATAGAAAAGTTAGTATATCTATATTATTTTAATAAAGCTAAGAAAAAACTATCTTCTATGAATAGATTAAAAGTAATAGGTGTTACAGGAAGTTATGGAAAAACTAGTAGTAAAAATATTTTAAGTCATGTATTATCTTCAAAATATATTACAAGACCAACACCAAAAAATTTAAATACACCATATGGACTTATGATAACAATTAATAATTATTTAGATAAATTTGATGATATTTTAATTGCTGAAATGGGTGCTTATGTTAATGGTGAAATTAAAAATATGTGTAATTTTGTTAAGCCTCAATATGGTATTTTAACGGTTATTGGAGAAGCACATTTAGAAACATTTAAAACGAGAGAAAATATTTGTAGAGCTAAATTTGAACTTATTGAATCACTTGATGAAAATGGTGCATGTGTTCTAAATAAAGATGATTCTTATCAAGTAAATTATGTTAAAAATGAACTTAAAAATAAAATTAAAATTATTTGGATTGGTGTTGAAAATGAAGATGTTGATTTTCAAGCTATAAATATAAAAAGTAATAAATATGGAATGAATTTTGATGTACTTCATAAGGGAGAAAAATATCATGTTGAAACAAAACTTTTAGGTGTTCATAATGTATATAATATTATAGCAAGTATTGCTTTAGGTGTTGAACTTAATGTTCCAATTAAAGATATGATAACTAAAGTTAAATCAATTATGCCCGTTGAACATCGTTTAGAAATTAAGAAACTAAATAATATTACGATGATTGATGATGCATATAATTCTAATCCTGTTGGAGCTCACAATGCTTTGGAAGTTTTAAAAATGATGGATGGAACAAAAGTTGTTGTAACACCTGGTATGATAGAGTTAGGAGACGATGAGAAGTCATTAAATTATAAGTTTGGATGCGAAATTGCTGAAGTTACCGATTATGCAATCTTGATTGGAGAAAAAAGATGTGAAGATATTTTAAGAGGAATAAGTGATAAAAAGATGAAAAGTCACAAATACATTGTCTTAAATCGTGTTACGGATGCTTATTCTGAACTTGAAAAAATAAAAATGAAAAATCCTGATAAAGAATTATTTGCTTTATTTGAAAATGATTTACCTGATATTTATAGTGAAGGAGGAAATAAATAATGAAAATTAAGTTAGGTGTCTTTTTTGGTGGAAGAAGTGTTGAACATGAGGTTAGTATTATTACAGCTATTCAAGCTATTAATAAAATAGATGAGGTTAAATATGAAGTAGTACCAATTTATATTGCTAAAGATGGTCGTTGGTATACAGGAAAAATGCTTTTAGATATTGATATTTATAGTGATATGTCTTTACTTAAACGTTATGCTAAAGAAGTAACATTATATAATCGTAATGGAAGATTTTTACTTCAAAATAAAAAAGGAATTTTTAAAGGTGTTGTTAATGAGATTGATATGGCTTTTCCAATTATGCATGGAACAAATGGAGAAGATGGAACTCTTCAAGGATATCTTGAAACAATAGGAATTCCTTATGCTGAAAGCAATGTTTATGCTAGTGCTGTTGGTCAAGATAAAGTTTTCATGAAACAAATATTTAAAGAAAGCTCTGTCAATGTTGTAAAATATAAATGGTTCTTTGATACTGATTACATGAGGGATGCTGATAAAATTATTCACGATATTGAAAAATTAGGTTATCCTGTAATTGTTAAACCAGCAATGCTTGGTTCAAGTGTTGGAATTACCGTTTGTCATTCTGAATTAGAATTAAGAGAAGGAATTGTTGAAGCAATTAAATATGATCGAAAGATTTTAGTTGAAGAAGTTGTTCCAGACTTACAAGAAGTTAATATAAGTGTTCTTGGTAATTATGAACATCAAGAATTAAGTGCAATTGAAGAAGTAATAACAAGTCATGAAATTTTAACTTATGAAGATAAATATGTTGGTAATGGTAAAAAAGGAAGTATTAAAACCAAAGGTATGGCTAGTGCTGGTAGAGTAATTCCGGCTAAACTTGAAAAAGATATTGAAAAAGATATTAAAGATCAAGCTATTAAAGCCTTTAGAGCTTTAAATTCCAATGGAGTTGTTCGAATTGATTTCTTAATTAATAAGAAAACTAAGGAAGTTTATGTTAATGAAGTCAACAGTATTCCTGGTTCTTTATCTTTCTATTTATGGGAACCTACTGGAAAAGAATATACAAGTCTATTAGAAGATGTTATTAATTTAGGTATAGTAGATTATAAAGCTAAAAAAGCTAAAACAAGTACCTTCTCCAATAACATTTTAGAAGGTTTTAGTGGATCAAAAGGCTTGAAAGGTATTAAAGGTTTAAAAGGAGTAAAAAAACGTTAAAGGGAAAAAATAATGAAAAAAGTTATCTTAGTAATTTTAGATGGATATGGAATTAGAGAAAATAAAATAGGAAATGCTCCAAAACTAGCGAAGACAAAAACACTTGATAAAATATTTAAGGATTATAAAACGACAACTATTAAAGCAAGTGGTGTTGATGTTGGGTTACCCGATGGACAAATGGGTAATAGTGAAGTAGGACATATGAATATTGGAGCAGGAAGAATAGTTTTACAAGATTTAATGCGAATTAATAAAGATATAGAAAATGGTGAATTTTATCATAAAGAAAATTTAGTTAATACTATTTTATATGCCAAAGAAAATCATAAAAAACTACATTTAATGGGACTTTTATCTGATGGAGGAGTTCATAGTGAAATAAATCATTTATTTGCTATTTTAAAAGCGATACATGATTTAGATTTTCATGATGTTTATGTTCACCCTATTTTAGATGGAAGAGATACTAGTCCAACATCAGGTATTAAATATTTAAAAGAATTAGAAAATGAACTTTTAAAATATAATTTTCCAAAAATTGGTACAGTTATTGGACGTTTCTTTGCTATGGATAGAGATAAAAGATATGAACGAATTGAAAAAGCTTATAGATTGTTAACAGATGGTATAGGAGAAGAAACTTTTAATTTAGAAACTACAATAAAAAAATATTATGATAACAATATAACAGATGAGTTTATGGAACCAATTCTTGTTAATAAAGATTCTTTAATTCAAGAAAAAGATGCTATTATTTTCTATAATTATAGAGCTGATAGAGCAAGAGAGATAACAAGAAGTTTTGTTGACAAAGATTTTTCATACTTCAAAAGAGATTATTTAAATGTTTATTATACAGGAATGACAGAGTATGATGAAACAATAGAAAATATGCATGTAATTTATCCAGATATTGAAATTAAAAATACAATTGGTGAAGTTGTTTCTAAAAATAATTTAACACAACTTCGTATTGCTGAAACTGAAAAATATGCCCATGTTACATTCTTCTTGAATGGCGGAATCGAAACAAAATTTAAAGGTGAAGATAGAATTTTAATTCCATCACCTAAAGATGTTAAAACTTACGATTTAAAACCTGAAATGTCGGCTTATTTAGTCTCAAATAAAGTTTTAGAAGCGTTAGATAAAAATTATTATGATTTAATTGTTTTAAATTTTGCTAATCCTGATATGATAGGACATACTGGTAATTTAGAAGCTTGTATTAAAGCTTTAGAAGTAATTGATTCTTGTATGGAGAAAATTTTAAATAAAGTATTAGAAAAAGATTATGCGATGATAGTAACAGCAGATCATGGAAATTGTGAATGTATGATTAATGATGATGGTACAATTAATACAGCACATACTACTAATTTAGTACCTCTTTCTCTAATTAACTATCAAGTAAATTCTCTTAAAGAAGGTAGACTTGCTGATATTAGTCCAACAATTTTAGAGATACTAGATATTAATAAACCTATAGAAATGGAAGGTAATAGTTTAATTGTTAAGAAGTGATAAAAATATCACTTTTTTAGATGAAAAATGATTTCTTTTTTTCTAAAAATTGTCGAAAAATGTTGAAAAAATTTTTCAATATGATATGATTAATATAAGAAAGGTAGTTGAGAATATGAGCACATTAAAAAAAGTTAACAATTTGTCAACCATGGGGGGGGCTTAGCCAATAAGAATTTCTCCATAGAAAACCTTGAAAATAAAGAAAATAAAACACATAGAACTAGTATAAAATACTAGGTTTTATGTGTTTTTAATTTTATCAGGAATTAGAATAAAGGGACTATAGGAGGAGAAATTATGAAAAAAATATTAACAGTAGATGGAGAAATAAAAACAAAGAATCCAATAAGAAAAGTATTAGGATTAGTTATAATCATGGTTTTAATAACAGGAACAGTATTAGGAGTATCAAGAGCCTTTTTTACAAATGAAGAAGTAAGTACAAGT
>CANRJE010000054.1 GCA_947630865.1 uncultured Bacilli bacterium
ACCTTTATAACCTAACATATCATAAGAGAACCATTTCAATGAATATGAATCAGGTCTACCATATGGATTATTAGGTTGATACCAGTGAACAATATCAATACCTTCTCCTCCATAAGAATTAGAACCTCTTGATGATGTAGAACTTAAATTTGTATAAAGCATTATTTTGTTTTCAAGTAAATCATTAATTGTCTTTAACTCAGGGGTATCTTCAAGAATACTTAAACGAGTATATCGTGTCGTTTGTCTTGCTCTAAATCTTGCATATTCATCTTCTTGATAAGTTTTTCCTGTATATTGTTCAGGACATTTTTCATAACTACAATCTTTTGCCTCTCCATCTATAGTTTGGAATTTTTGAGTTGCTAATGGATATGAAATTTGAACACCAAGTGCTTTTTGGTCTTCTGGTGTAAGTTTCAAGAAAGCCATAGCCTCTATGTAATCTAAGACATAAATTGAATCATACATTCTGCTATAAAAACTATGAATTTTTTCTTTACTATTTATTCTTTCAGGATTTAAATTAGTTGCAACCATTGCATCATCGTTATATTTTATAGATAAATTCATAACAACACCCATACCAAATTTTTGCATTAAGAACTCATCAGCATAATCTTCTCCGCCAGCATCGTATCTTCGTTCATTATCTTTAAAGAATAATCTACTATCTAAATAATGGGCTGTTTCATGTGACCAAGTTGCCCATGTAGGGTGTCCAGCATCAATTTTACCATCGTTTTTGATATTGCTATCCATAAATCCGGCTACATTCCATTCAATTCTATCTCCCCAGTTACCAGCATTTACTCCATAACTTGCTGGCCAAATATTAACAACTTCATCAAAATTTTTATGGAATGGTTCAGAAGTTGAATATGGATTATTATAAACAGACATACCATTTTCATTTTTGGTTGTTCTTTTATCAACTTGATACAAATGAATATCATTAAGTATCTGAGGGTCTTCTATGATAGCAAAAGCCGTATTATAGTATGATGATATTCTTTCAACATAAACATTCATTTTTTCCTTAAACTGTTCTAGTTCTTCTTTAGAATTAGGATTACTCATATAAACTCTTTGAGCCCCAATCGTAAATTGAGCAGGAGCAGAAATAATATAGGCTGCTGTATCTGGAAGAGTTAAAATCGGAAGAACATAGTTGTAAACAGCATAACCATCTCCATTATATTTTTCATCTTCATTACTGAAATGATCCCATAAAGTATATTGTACTTCTTCATGATCTTTAACAGGAACTTCAACTAAAATTCCTTTAAAATGATTAGCAATCCACTTGTCCATATCTTTACTATCTAAACTTGTTACAATATACTCTAAGAAATTAGATATACGAGTAAGATTAGTATAACTACTAAATATATTTTTATATACAGTACCCGTTACATTTGTATTAAAGTTAGAACCTGTTTCATCAGCAAAATATAAATCAACTATTTTCTCGAATGTTAAACTTTCATGGAAACCTTGCATATCAAACATAACAAAATCATAAAGTTTCATACTATTAATATCTATATCATAGAAACGTCTAAAGTAATTATATGTATATAAGGCTTTTTCAATTTTTTTATCTTTTTTAACTTCTCTTTCAATATAACTATTTATATCATCTTCATTTGTTGTATTTGTATAATTACTATTTGATAAATATTTTAAGACAAATTCTTTTAATTCTTTCTTGGTAGTTTCGTTATAGAAATCTCTATATATTCTACTATCATCATTAGTTGTTAAAGTATCTAAATTATTAGTATAATCTAAGCCTTTTAAGTAATTAGTTAAATTATTAACTACTTGAGAATCAGAATCTATTACATAATGATTGTAATTGTAATCAATATTTAAACTAGCAATTTTATATGTTGCTACCATATCATAAGTTTTATCATAAGTAACACTATATTCTTTAGTTTCACCAGTTCTATATATTACTTTAATTTTATTTATTTTCTTTACATTATCAGTAGTTAAATAAGTAACAAGTGAACCATTTTTATCTACTGGAACAATATGAGAAATTTCATCATTAATTAATAAATTATCTTTAACATTATTAGCAAGTTCAATTATTTTATTGCTATCATAAAATGGCATTAATTTAAGTAAATTAGCATATAAATTTTCTTTAGTTTCAGAATAATTTTCATTACTAGTATCACTTAAACTAGAAACTTTTTCATAATTAAAACTTGGATTATTGGTTGAAGATACTTTATCTAAATACCATATATCAGTATCATAATTAGCTTTAGAAGTAAAGAACTCTTTAGTTAATTCTTCTTTCGTAATGTTTTTAACTCCATCTAAAGTACTTTCTCCTTCATGAACATAATAATTGTTTTCTAAAATTTTATTTTCTGCACTTACAAATACAGTTCCCCTACCTAAAGATACATTATTTTTATAAGTTGATGTTGAACCTTGATAAGTACAAGCAAAATCACATTGAATGCTACCAGATGCTTCAACATTTGAATAACTATTAGTAATTTCACTATTAGTTAAAACATTAGCAGCAAAACCAGCGGTAAAGTTTCCACCATTATAAACTTTTCCTATCGCATAACTATTTCTAATTGTTGATTTTTCAAGACAACCAACCATACCACCATTTTGTTGAATATTACCACCACTTACATTAAGGTTAGCACCTTTAACACCACAGGATTCAATAACCGTTCCATCTTTTGCTAAACCAATTAATCCACCATTTTGCCCACTATTTGCACCATTTTTAGTAACATTATCAATAATAACATTTGATATTTTAGCACCTAATGTAACATTAGCAAGAGCAGCATTACCATTTCTATCTAAAGTAACATTTTCTAATTTTAAATTCTTAACTGTTCCATCTTTTATAATTTTATCAAATAATGGTTTAGTTAAATTCTTTATAGTATAACCATTACCATCTAAAGTACCACTATACTCACCAGGAATATAAGTATTTCCTTCTACATCTACTCCACTAGCATCATAATTTTTTTCTAAGGTAACTTTCTCTCCAGATTTTATTTTTTCAAGTAATACTTTAAAAGCATCAGAAGGATGAGTTTCATTTAAAGCCGTATCTCCATTAATAGAACCAAAGTCCACTCTAATTATTTGGTCTTTCGTACCTTCTTTAGTTACATATTCATATTTTAAAGCTAAAGTTAAAGTTTCATCATTTTCAACTACTTTATCTATTTTGGCTCTTACACTTGGCATATTTTCCATTTTAACTTCAACAAAGTAATTTTCTAAATTATTTTTAAGACTATCAACATTAACTCTATCTATAAGAGTAGTTACACTATTACCACTTTTTTCTTCAATTTTATATAGATTAATATCAATTATATCTTTGAGTTCAATATTATTTTTATCTAAAGATATAGTTTCATCTAAAAGTACTTTCTCTTTATAGTAATTCTCACTATCTTTTTTAGTATCAATATCTCTATCATAATCAGCAACAACTTTAATATAATATCTTAAAATATCTTTATCACGAGAGAATGTAAATTCTTTTTGTAAATTTTCTTTATATATTTCTTTTTTATTTTCATCTGTTATGATAACTTTTGCTTTACCAATAAGTGTACTATCAGTATCTTTTAAATCTAAAGTTACTTTAATTTTATCTTCTAAATCTTCATAAGTAAAATCATTAATAGAAGGAATATCTTTTAAAACTTCAAGAGTAAAAGTATAAGGAGTTTTTAAAGTAACTTTCTTACCATTATCTAAAATAATATCTGTTACTGTTAACTCTTTTTTACCTGAACTATAATAACCATCTAAAATTAATTCATAACCATTATCAGTTTTTGTTAAAGTATATTTTTCTTTATCAATAATAATTTCACTAGGATTTGCATTTAACTCTGAATCAATATTTGAAATATCAAAACTTAATTTAATTTTTTCATTCTTTTCAAAATATTGATTATTTTTTTCACTTATTGTTTTTCCATTTATAATAGCAATATCTTTATATTTTTCCTCATTAAATAAACCATATTTTACTTTAAGTAATTCACCTTTTAAAGTTACATTTTTGTCATTTTCTTCTTTTATAGTATCAGTATCTAAATCATAATCACCAGTAAAAATTAAATCTAAATTTTCATCTTTTTTAATTTCTTTTAAGGTTACTTTATTATGTCCTTTTTTAATAGTTTCAGTTACATCTTTCAATTTAATAATACCATTACTAAAATCATTTTCATTACCAATAGCTTTATCATCTAAAACTAAATCAAAGTCAAAAGTTGCTTCATCTTTTTCATAATCATCAGTAATTGTTAAGTTTTCAATTTTAGGTTTATCTTTTAAAACATCAATCGTAAGTTCTTTTTCTTCTACTGAATATATATCATTTTTAGTCATGTTATAATAACCACTTATACCAAGTTGAACTCTAGTAGCTTTTATCTTAAGAACACCTGATTCACTTGGTACAATAAGATTAGCCGTTACTTTGAAAGTTGTATGAGTATCATCTTTAAATCCATTAACTCCAGATACTGAATAATTAAGTCCATTAATAGTTATAGTTTGTATTTGGTCATAACTTTTTTTGTATTTACTAGCTGCAACTGCTTTAACAGAATCCCCAACATGAACAGTAAAAGTTACACGATAATCCTTTTTACCTTTAGATGGATATAAATTACCACCTTCTATAACCATGTCTGAAATATAGATATCATCATTAGTAGTTGTTAGAATTTCTTTTTCATCTAGACTCTTATTAGTATATTTATAATTATCAGAAAGTTCATAGTCAGCTAAAACTTTAACTTTATAAAAACCATCAGCACTAGTTGCATAAGATAAATCTACTTCAATATTTTTTCCTGTATTTAAATTATCTTTTTCTATTTCTTTCTTACTAACTATTTTACCAGTTGAATCAACTAAAACTATCGTTAATTTACTAGTTGCTTCAAATTCATCATTTAATTTGAAAGTTGCTGTAATATTTTTAGCATTATGATTATCTTTAACTTCTAAGTTTTCTACTTTAGGAGCATTTTTTAATACAGTATAAGTTAAAGTTTTAACCTTATAGTCTTTATCATTATAAAATGTTTTTAAACTATCTAATTCAACATTATTTAAAGTTACTGTATGTTTTCCAGGACTAGTATTAGCACCTGTTAATTCAACTTCATAGTTATTACCATCTATTTTAGTAATACGATAATCAGTTGTACTATCTTTAGTTGTCATATTAGCAGTTATTACTTCAGCATTTCGATTATTAGTACTAACAAATGAAATAATAGGTGTTTCATTTTCTGTAATAGCATCAGTAATAGAAGCATCAGTTAAAGTAAAACTATAGTCTCCCCCAATTACAAAAGAATGTGTAAACATAGTTTGATTATTATAAGTATTCTTTTTATCACCAGTTTTACTATCTAAATCATAGTTACCAACAACTTCAACTACATAAGTTTCATCTTCTAAAGCCTCAAATTCAATAGTTGTTACATCTTTATTAACCTTACTAGTTGTAATTATCTCTTCATCTTTATATATTGTAACTGTTCCATCTATAAAAGCCGAATCTTTATCTTCTAGATGAAAACTTAATTTTCCTTTTTTATCCTCTAAATTAAATTTATTAACATAAGGAACATCTTTTAAAACTTCTTTCGTAATCTTAAGATTAGATTTTATTTTTTGATTGTTACTTAAAACAACTTCCGTTATTTCAAAAGTATAATTTCCAGACTTATTAGGTGTTGCTATTTTAATTGAATAATTACCATTATTTAAAACTACATCATAATATTTATCTCCGATTTTAACTTGTTTTATTGTAATATTTTTTATATTGATATCTGCTTTAAAATTAAGAGTTGTTTCCTCTCCTTTTTTAATGTAATTTTCTTTATCTTTTATTTCTTCTAAACTTACTTTAATACTTTTATTTACAGAAGGAATAATACTAGCAGGGTCTTTAACATCTACTTTACCATCATTGTTGACATCTTTATCAAATTTTGTTTCAGTTTTAGAATTTGCATCTTTTTCTAAATTATCACTTTCTTCAGGAGAACCTTCATTTTCAATATCTATTAAATAATCAATAATATCTTTCGCGTCATCATAGTCTTTATTACCATCATTATTAACATCTATCTTACTTTTATTAAATCCAAACAAGAAAATCATAATAATTAGTAATATAATATCAGCAACAACTAAACTATAAAATTTCTTTTTATCTTCCTTATTAGATATATAAACATATACAGTAATTCCAATTAAAATTAAAGTTATAATTAAAAGTATTATTAAAATAGGCATAGTTGTAAATGTCGTAATTATATTGTCTTCATCTTTAGTAATTTCATTTTCTTTATCTGTTGGAAGAGCCTCTCCATCTTTAGCATCACGAGTTACTGTTACTTTAGTTGATACTGTATCAAAATATTTACTATATTTACCATCAGATGCTGATACATTGGTTAAAGCAATATCAGTATCACCAACACTAGTATCCTCTTTAACTCTTAAATGAACACTAAATAATTCAGAAGATACAAGTCCTGATTTATTAATAATTCCAAATTTATTATTACTTGGATTATAAGAAATATCCATTGTTTCTTCATCAATATCAAAATTAGAATCATCAATTCTTTCAAATACATTTTCATCATATTTTAAAGTAGCCAAAACAGCATAAGATTTCATATCACTAGGCATATATACACTTACAATTATTTCATCTCCTACTGTTAAATCTGTTTTATCTACTTTTAAAGTTAAATTATCTTTTGCAAAAACATTTAGGGGTAATACAATAACTGCTAAAAATATTACTAATAAACTTTTAATTTTATTCATTTAAATCTACTCCTTAAAAAATATATTATATATTTGTATTTTATTCATATACTTGAATATTTATATATGCTATTATCTCATATCTTTTATTTATTTTCTACTCTTTTATTTAACTTTATATGTAAAGTGAATTATTTTTTGTAAAAAGTTAATTTTAGTCATAAATAAAACGTCATTATCTTTTAAATAACAACGTTTTTAACTACTACATAATTTACAAATTTGAATTATTATTAATTATTTCATTAATACAAGATATAGTTTAATTTATTTACAATAATTAATTAAATCATTATCTGTTCTTTTCATATTTTTTTCAATAACAAAATATTCGTTATCAGTATCAAAATTACATCTATAAACATCATAAAATAATGTATCATAATAAATTACATTACCAATATATTTTATATTAGTTCTAAACATTGGTGCTTCATGATTAAATTTTACATTTAAGTAATCAGTAAATAGTAATATACCTATTGATGAAATAAAAATTGCTATAATAATAAATAATCGTTTATACCATTTATTTATATTTAAGATTCTTGCAATTCCTATCATAAATAGTATTATTCCAAATACAGAATAAATAGAGCCCCAACTACTTTCACTAGGAAAAATCATTATTGCTGATATAGGAATAAATAATCCAAATATGATTAAAATTAAGGAAATAACTTGATTATATTTAGTTATTTTTTTAGTAGAATAGTCAATAGTATTTAAAATGTTTTCCTCAAACTTTTCTTGATTTTTTTCTTTAATTTTTTCTCCACTCATTAAATCGTTTATCGTAATATCTAATTCATTACATAATGGTTTAAATAATGATAAGTCTGGCATATTTCTACCATTTTCCCAATTTCCAATAGTACGATCTGATACTCCTAATTTAAAGGCTAATTCTTGTTGAGTAATTCTTTTCTTTCTGCGACATTCAGCAATAAATTTTCCTATTTTTTCTTGATTCATATTTTTGCTCCTTTCATACTAACATTTTATAATTTTTAAGTTGATTTTAACAGGAAACATTTCAAGGGTAAAAAATTATTAATAAAAATTCCTATTTATATTATCAAATGTTATACATAAAAAAGCAAACTTTATACACTTTGAAGTTGTAAGATAAAAGTAGACACAAAAAAGATGTGTTTACTTTTTATTGACAAGTTCATTTATACACTTTTTAACTTTTGATTGGCTCTTTTTATCATGTATATAGACATTGATGTATTTACAATACAAACTACAAATCCCATTAGGCTAGTCATTAACATTTTAAATTCACTATCATTTGTTCCAAACTCTGATACCATTGCAACTTCTAAAGAAATCATTGAAATCATAACAACAGTTAAGTTAATACACTTACTTGATGCTAAAAGTGGACTATGGTCTTTTCGATATTTAACAACATTTATAATAGCACTTATTATTAAATAAAAATCATACATTGCAACTATATAAATAATAAATCCCGCATAAGTTATCTCTTTATTTTGTTTAATAATTAAAATAATCATACCTGATAATATTAAATTTAAAAATAAAAGAATTATACCTGTTAACTTTAATTTTTTATATTCTTCTTTTAAATTTTTACCAATTTCATTTTTAATGTCTTTTACAATAAATAATTTCATTAAACATAGTATTAAATAATAAATCGCAAAAGTCATAAACCACCAAGATTTATAATAAATTCCTGTTACTAATTTAAAAATGCCATAAATAAAATGAACCAAGGTTGCAAATGCTAAACTAATCTTAACTATTAAAAGTTCATGTTTCTTATACAACTCATAAAGTTTAGACTTTTTAATAGCATTATTACTAAATTCACATATTTTACAAAACCAAATAATGAATATAATTAAAGCATAAGTAGATAAAAGATAACTTACATAAGCAATAGGTGTATTTTCTAAATGAAAACTAAAAACATAAATAAGCAAACCAAAAGATAAATTAAATAAAATAAATCCAATTATTTTATTAGGAATAAATAATTTGTTTAATATTTTTTTCATATTGACCTCTAATATATAAAAAGAAAAAAAGGAAGAATATCTTCCAAGTAAATAACTAATCTTTGTTACTTTTTAAATAAGAATATATTGGATAGTTAAGTACACAAATAAGTAAACCTATAATACCAGTTATAATACCAATTAATAAATCCGTTTTTGATGGATCTCCAACCATAACTTTACTCATACCAAATCCAATTATTAAAGCTCCAACAATTCCTATAAACCAAGTAAATACAATTCCAAAGTTTATAGGTGCATGTTCTTTTTTAGGATGATTACTTCTATAAACAGGAATAATGCAAAGTAGAATAATAAATCCTAAAATTGCTACAACAACACCTGCCTTAAACAAATCCCATTCAGGTATTAAACACATGCACATACCTATTGCAAATACTAAACCACCAATAGTTCCTAAAATTATTTCTAATAAAGTTTCTTTTTTCACTTTTACCTCCATATAACTTTATTTACTTAATTTTTCTTTAATTTCTTTTTG
>CANRJE010000055.1 GCA_947630865.1 uncultured Bacilli bacterium
GTCCTTATGTTCAATTTTAACAAAAGGTTCAATAATAGCAGGATCATCAACATTAAATAAACGATATTTAACGTCTTGAGGTTTATCATCAAGATGATTAATTTCATCAACTTTGATAAATTTTGAAAGAAAAATAATAATTTTCCAAGTAATTTTATTAATACTATTTAAAAATTTAATGATTATTGATATAATTTTAGACATGACATATACCTCGTTTCTATTATTGGACGATAATCATTATACAGGTATATGTCATTTTTTGATAGATAAAAATAGAAATTTCTATATAAAAATTACTCCCAAAAAAGAGGGGAAAAGAAAAAATATAGAAAATTATATATAAATAAAGAAAGAAACAGGTAGTTTGTATATAAACTATGCACACTACCTAAAAAAAAGAAAGGAGTTTTTATGGGAACTTTATATATTGTTGCAACTCCAATTGGTAATTTAGGAGATATTACAAAAAGAGCCATTGAAATTTTAAAAAGTGTTGATGTTATTTTATGTGAAGATACAAGAACATCTAGTCATTTACTAAATAGTTTTTCAATTGATAATAAATTATTATCCTATCATAAGTTTAATGAAGAAGAACGTGGAAATGAAATAATTGAGAAATTAAAAAATGGACTTAATATGGCAATTATTACAGATGCTGGAACTCCTTGTATATCTGACCCAGGTAGTATTTTAATTCAAAAATGTATTCAAAATAATATTCCTATATATTCAATTCCTGGACCATCAGCAGTTATTACAGCCTTAACATTATCAGGTTTAGAAATCAAAAATTTTGCTTTTTATGGTTTTTTAGAAAGAAAAGAGTCAAAGCAAAGATTAGAACTTCAAAAAATTGAAGATAATGATATTGAAATAGTAGTATTTTATGAATCACCTAAAAGAATAATTGAAACTTTAAAAAATATAAATGAAGTTATGAATAATCCTTATATAATTGTTTTAAATGATTTAACAAAAAAATTTGAAAAAAAATATTATGGTTTAGTAACTAAAGTAATCGATGAATTAAACAATAATTCTAATTATGAATTAGGAGAATATGTAATAGTTGTTTTAAAAAATAAAAAAGATAAAGTTATCAATGATTTAGAATTATCACTTGAAGCATTACTTATTGATAAATTAATTAAAGAAAAATGTACAATGAAAGAGGCAATTAAATTATTATCTATCGAATATAAAGATAAATATAGTAAAAATATGATTTATAATGCTTCTTTAAATATAAAAAAACTTCTTGAAAAATAGAAGTTTTAATTTTTAATATCATTTAATTCTTGAGTTAGAGTATTTATTTTTTCTTGAATTTTTGAATTTTCGGCAGTTTCTAATTGATACCAACCATTTTGAAACATTAATTCATAGACATCACGTCCTAAATCTGATAATTTTAAATATGTCTCGGTATGTGCTTGATATAAATTTTCTGAACTTGCTTCTGTGATAGCAATTACATAGTTTTTTTCCATATCTTTTAAACAAGTAAGTAAGGAATTTAAATAATCTTTTTCATTCATTTCAATTCCTTTTTTTACTTTTACTTCAGGATTACTAATCTTCGTCATTTTCCACCCCTTTAAGTAAAGTTATAATTTCTTTTAAGTTACTTTCAAATAATTTACAAGCTTCTTTTAAAATGTTTTTGATATTTTCATCTTGTACTTTGGGAATACTTTCATTGGTTCTTTTCAAAGCTCCCATGTTCCATTCAAACATATCGGATAGATAATCTAAATCTTTTCCAGTTATGATGTTTGGCACTTCCATTAATTTTTCCATAAATCTCCTTTCATTTTTATTATGTTTTAGAAGATAAATTTTAAACACAAAAAAGAGAATTTTTTAGAATATAATTTTATGGTGATAACATGAACCTAATTCCTGATACTAATCCAAAATTGTTTTCATTAAGTGCGGTTGTAGTTGGATATTTATTGATTGATGATTTAACAGCTAATGAACAAAATGCTCTTGGTAATTGGTTAATGTTAGTAGGGCAGTTAGTTTCAACTAATGCTTATTATGCAGCTGTTGTTGCTGAAAGAAAGAATAATAATTTAAATAATAAAAAAAATAATATGAGTGATGGAGATACTATAAAAATGTTAGAAAAAATGCTTAGGGTTTTAGAAAGAGAAGTGAATGAACTTAAAAAAGATATAAAGTAAAAATGGTTATTATTCTTTTAATTCTTCTTTAATTATAACTATGATTTTTGCCAAATATTGCATTAAAAGATTATCTATTTTCATACTTCATCGTCATCTATATTTTATTTTTTTTATTATATCACTTAACTTATCTTTTTAAATAAATGTTGGTAAAATCTAGAACAATTAATGATTTTATAGTATAATTTTATTTGTGAGTAATCTCAACTATAAGGAGGTGCATAATGGAAATCAATAATATTTATAATATGGATTGTAACAAAGGTATGAATAAAATGATTAAAGAAAAATTAAAAGTTGATTTGATTGTTGCAGATCCTCCTTATGTAATATCTAAAAAATCACAATTTCATACAATGAAGGATAGAAAAAATCCTAGAAAAGGAACAGATTTTGGTGAATGGGATAAAGAATTTAACAACAAACCTTGGATTAAAAAATCTTATGAGTTGCTAAAAAAAGGTGGTTCTTTATTAGTTTTTAATGATTTTAAAAAAGCCACTGAAATTATAAATTATGCTCAAAGTTTAGGCTTTGTATATAAAGATACACTTATTTGGAAAAAAACTAATCCTATGCCAAGAAATAGAGATAGAAGATATGTTCCAGATGTTGAAATGATTATATGGTTTATTAAACCTGGAAAATGGACTTATAATAGACAAAATTCTAAATATGAAAGTAGTGTTATTTCTATTCCTTCTGAAAGTGGTGGAGGATATAAAAGATATCATCCAACACAGAAACCTTTAAAATTAATTGAATATCTAATTAAAATACATAGTAACAAAAATGATTTGGTATTAGATCCATTCATGGGCTCAGGTACAACTGCTATAAGTTCAATAAAAACAGGTAGAAATTTTATCGGATTTGAATTAGAAGAAAAATATTATAATGACTCATTAAAAAGGATTAAAGGTGATTTGAAATGAATGATACATATATTAAATCACCTTTAAACTACATAGGTGGAAAGTATAAAGTTTTAAATCAAATAATTCCTAGATTTCCCAAGAAAATAAATACATTTGTTGATTTGTTTGGTGGAGGATTTAACGTTGGAATTAATGTAAATGCAAATAATTTAATTTATAATGATATAATTGAACCACTTTGCGAGTTAATAAATTATTTTTATGATAATACTGCCGATGATGTTATTTCAAAACTTGAAAAAAATATAAGAGAAAATAATTTATCAAAAGAAAATCTAGAAGCATTTAAAAAGTTAAGAAATAAGTATAATCATTATAGTTATGAAAATGAGGAAGATAGAGTTTTAGACTTTTATACATTGATACTTTATAGTTTTAATTATCAAATTAGATTTAATCAAAGTATGGAATATAATACTCCTTTTGGTAAAAACAGAAGTTCTTATAATTTAAACACTAAAAAAAATATAAAAAGTTTTATAGATAAATTAAATAAAATGAATTTATCTATAACAAAGAAAAGATTTATTGATTTTGATTTTTCAAGTTTAGGTAAAGATGATTTTGTATATTGTGACCCACCATATTTAATAACAACTGGTAGTTATAATGATGGTAATCGTGGAATAAAGGATTGGACAATTGATGATGAAAAAAAATTATTAAATATTCTTGATGATTTAAATTCAAGAGGTGTTAAGTTTGCATTATCAAATGTTTTAGTTGCTAATGATAAAAAAAATGATGTTTTAACAGAATGGTCAAAAAAATATACGGTTTATATAATTAAAAATACATTTAATAATTCAAATTATAGAAGAAAAAGTAAAGATGACACTATTGAAGTATTAATTACAAATTATAAGGAGGTAGAAGATGAGTAATATAGAATTATCAACACATTATTCAACAAAACGTTCTTTTGGTTGGTCTCAAGATGCTTCAGATTTCAGAAGTTTAAAAAAGGTTGTTCAGATTTTTGATAATAAGTCAGAGTTTAATAATAACTTAATTATGGTTAAAATACCAAAATTAGTAAAAGATAAGAATTTAATCAAAAAATTTCAAGGATTATTAAAATCCGAGCCATTAGAATTATCTTATTCTGATTTAGTTGGTACGCATATAATACCTAGAAAAGATTCACCATGTAATGGAATAATACAAGCTTCTATTTGTGGCCAGGGTAGAGCTTATTTAACAGATTGGGCATCAGATAGTTTTTTACGATGGGCACATCTATGTGGATTTGTAAAATATAATGGTGAAAATGACACTTTTGAAATTACTAACGAAGGCTTAACATACTCTCGTACAGAAGACAATTCAGAAGAAGAAAAACAATGTTTATTGAATGCAATATTAAAATATCCACCTGTATCAAGAATATTGCAATTATTATCTAAAGGAGATCATCTATCAAAATTTGAAATAGGAAGTCAGTTGGGTTTTGTTGGTGATGAAGGATTTACATCATTGCCTCAAAATATTTTGCTAACTTCATTAGCAATGACAGAAGATACAAAAGAAAAAAATAAAATGAAATCTGATTGGGATGGTTCATCTGATAAATATGCAAGACAAATTTGCAAATGGCTAGAAAAATTAAATTTAGTTAGGCAAGTTAAGAAAGAATACAAAGTAAATTTAGACAATAAAGAATATATTGAGAACTTAGGCCAAGCTTATATGATTACACCTGATGGATTAAAAGCATATAGAAGATTACAAGGTGTAAATAAAGTTTCTAAGGTTTCAAAAAATGTATTTTGGGAAATGTTATGTCCGAAAGCAGCTGATAAATATTATATAAGAAATAGACGTGCTTATATTATTAAATTTTTATCTGATGCAAATGGAAGTATTACTTTAAATAAGATTCAAGAAAAATTACAAGAAGTAAAATTTGATGAATCATTAGAGGTAATAAAAGACGATATAAAAGGTTTACAAAATATAGGATTATTCATAAAAGAATCTAGCAAAGGATATCTTTTAAATGATGAAATTCAAAATTTAGTTATTCCAGTAAATTCAATTGGTAATGGTAAAAGTGATACTTTAAGATTAAAAGATTTTTGTAGAGACATATTAAAACATATTCCACACAGTTATTTAAATTTAATAGATTTAGCATATGATTCAAATTCTAATAGACAATTTGAGATGGAAGTTATAGATTTGTTAGTATCAGAATGTGGTTATAATGGTCTTCATTTAGGGGGAGGAAGAAAACCAGATGGAATAATATATACAGAATCATTAAAAAATAATTATGGTACGATTATAGATACTAAAGCATATTCTAAGGGATATTCTTTGCCAATTTCACAAGCAGATGAAATGAGAAGATATATCGAGGAAAATAATAAAAGAGATAATAAAATAAATCCTAATGAATGGTGGAATAATTTTCCAAAAAAGTTAAAGAAATTTAGTTTTTTATTTGTTTCAAGTGAATTTAATGGTCAATTTGAAGATAAATTAGATAATATTTCTAAGACTACAAATATTAATGGGGCAGCAATGAATATTGTAAATTTATTACTATTTGCTGAAAAAATTAAAAGTCAATATATAGATTTAGAGGAGGCATATAATTTAATTACAAAAAATGCTGAAGTAAAATTAATGAATATGAAGTAAAAGGCAAATTAGTTCAGAAGACTTTATTTTTGTCTTTTTTATTATTTTAATTATATTTTCATTATAATATTATACATTTTATTTGCAACAACAAAAAAATCAACCCAAACGGATTGATATATGTTAAGTTCAAACTATAAAAGTTTGAACAGATTCGCTATTGGAGCGATAACTTTACTTATATTCAAAAATTCATACTCCCAAAGTTGTTTGATTAAATCAACTAAATAAATTATATCAGTTTTTGAAATTATTTCAAGATGGATGTACAAATAAATATTATAGATTTGTAATTACATCTTCTAAAAATTCATTAATCTTATTTATTACAAATAATTTTACTTTATCAACATCTTTGATACCGGTTAATTCAGTTTTCAACTCCATTAATTTATCTTTATCATTGGTATAATAATCTTTTATATTAGAGTAATTATATATTTTTTGCAGTGCATACCAAAATTCATAAATTTGTTCAATACTTTTATTTTTTATGTTTAATATTATTGTGTTTATACTTAAAATTTCAGCAAAACTTTTATCTTGCATAAATTTATAATTGTTAGTTTCACAATATTCTTTCAATTTGCTTCCCCAATCATCACTTGTAAAAATAATATTAATCTGTGTTTCATCATCTCGTTTTTCCTTTTGATTTACTAATTTTTTAATATTATCTATATTTTTATGATATATCTCGGAAGTTTTTGGAGTCCCATCAAAAAGTCTATCTTCATTATATTTCCCATTTACAATACCCTTATTAATGTTTTTTTCTAATCCATTAATTGCCTTATCTATTTTTGATTTGCATACATCCATTTCTTCGATATGTGATAAATAATTTACTATTTTTGAATACAATTCTAAATTATAATCATTATTTTCAATTTTTGCTATTAATTCGTCAATAATTGTATTTAATTCTTTCTCTGGTATAAGCCACCAAGTTTTTAATTTATATAATGGATCGTTTGGATTGTTTAATTCGTTTAAAACCATATTTTTATAATCATTTAGAGTAATTTTTATTCTAGCTTTATCTAAATATGAGTTTTCTATATAATCATCTACAAATCTAAATCCTACAACAAAATTTTTATATACATAATCTGCTAGTTGATTTCCTAAATAAACAGTGCCAAATTCTTGGTTTGATTCCCAATTATACGATTTTTTTCCTTGCTTTATGTGTAAAGATTTAATAGTACAATATGAAAATAAATCATTCAAATAAATATTTTCTACATCTTTATTTTTAATAATATTTTTTGTTTCTTCAACTAATCTATTAAAACATTGAAAAATGAATTGTACTGTTCTCAAATTATAATATTTTTCATCCTCTAACTGTTTTAAAAATTTTCCCTTATTATTTTTTGCTGTTTTATTAGCATCATTATTTGTTATAATGGTATCTACGAATTTATCATATATATCACAAATGTTAGCTCTGTAATAAATAATTTTTCCAATTAACTTTTCCTTTATTTCACTATATATGCTATCTTCACTAAAAAGGTATTTAGTTCTTTCAATAATTTCATCCTTTGTAAATTGAACAGCAGTATTTTGATTTGCTTTATTTGATGGCAACCAAGAATCCTTTTTCTTTAGTTTATCTTCAATTTTAATATTATTAGAAAGTGTAGTTAAGTATTTTAATTCTAAATTATTTTGATAATTAACTTTTCCAATTTTATTTTCATCAGCAACTATTATAACTTTTATATTGTTATGTTCCACCAATTCATTTATATATCCTAATATGGAATTTATATTTATATTGCATCGTTCTAAATCATCAAAAAAAATAATTAAATTATCAATTTTATATAACGCACTAACAATTTTACTTATCTTACTGTTTGAACTTTGAATAAATGTTTTATTAGCAATAAATTCACTTCCAACTTCTAGTCCAACATTAACAAATGGCAATATTTGTTTAACTTTTTCATTCTTAATTAATGATAATCCTATTTTGTTTTTTATTTCTGATACACTATTTAGCCCATATAAAGAAACATATATTGGCTTTTTATATTTATTATTTTCTTTATTTTTTTGATATTCATCTTCTAATTCTTTAATATATGCTTTAACAAAATAAGTTTTACCACTTCCCCAGCTTCCATTAAGAAGTGTGGCATACTTTATATTTACATTATAAATGTAATCATTTAATTCATTTTTAATTTCCTCTTCACTTAAATATTTCAATATACATCACCAATAATATTTTAACACTAAAAGTGAAAAAAAAGGTTATATTCTTGCGACATTTGTTACGACATCTTATGACATTATTTTATTAGGAAAGTTAGTCTTACTTGTTGGAGAATAAAAGAAGTTATGATAAACTATTTTTTAGTGGTGATATTATGAAAAAACAGTATTTAATTTATGCAGATGAATCACATAGAAAAGGTAAATATTTTAGTAATTTTTATGGTGGAGCTTTGATTAATTATACTGAACTTCAAAAAGTAAATAATAAGCTTAATGCTAAAAAAGAAGAACTTGGATTATTTCAAGAAGTCAAATGGACAAAAGTTACTGAACAATACCTTGATAAGTATTTAGAATTAATTAATTATTTTTTTGAATTTGTTAAATCAAATAAAATTAAGATAAGAATAATGTTTAGACAAAATGCACAAGTTCCGCAAAATTTAACTAGAAAGCATGAAGAAAAAGAATATTTTCTTTTATATTATCAGTTTATTAAACATGCTTTTGGTATAGATTACTGTAATCCAACGGAAAAAGAACAAATAACCTTGAAACTATATTTTGATAAATTACCAGATACTAAAAAGAAGAACAAAGAGTTTAAAGGTCATATTTATGCACTTAATGATTTTTTCTGTGTAAGTAATGTTCATATTTATAATGAAGATATAGCAGAAGTAGATTCCAAAAATCACGTAATATTACAATGTATGGATATTATATTAGGTGCTATGAATTTTAAATTAAATAATATGGATAAAGAAAAAATTCCAGGTAGTCGATTACGAGGCAAAAGAACTATTGCAAAAGAGAAATTATATAAAAATATTTTAAGAAATATCAAAACTATTTATCCTAATTTTAATATTGGTGTATCAACTAGCAGTCGTGGTGATTTTGCTAATAATTGGAAAGATCCATATCGACATTGGTGTTTTAAATCTAAAAATAGTGTATTTGATTCATCATTAACTAAAAATTCGAAATAAAAAACTCCATTCTTCCTACATAAACCTTTCACGTGCTAAACGTAAAGCTTCGGATTGAACAGAGTTTTCATATGACAATAATACCATTTTTAAATGATTATTGTCAATACTATTATATGAAAGAATTAGTATTTCTTATGCATTATAAAAGCAAGTTAGCTTATTTTTTTTACTTAAAAACTACGTTTTTAATTTACGTTTCGAGGTGGTCAATATAAAAATTTCCAGACAGTGTCTAATATTTTGATGATTTTATTACAAAAAAATCAATCTTTCGATTGACTCCTATATATCAATGCATTCGACCACTTTTCGACCACATATCATTTTTGCATTAAAAAATCGAACTAAAAAGTTCGACTAAAATACAAATTGGAGC
>CANRJE010000056.1 GCA_947630865.1 uncultured Bacilli bacterium
CTATTGACTTAATATTCTAACAAATTATTTATATTTTTTCAAGAAAAAAGTAACTTATTCGTCAAAAAGACTTAAAGCTACTTTTTCTCTTTCTTTATTTATGTCAATTACATATACATCGATTATATCACCAACACTTAAAACATCACTTGGGTGTTTAATATAATCTTTAGAAATTTTTGATATATGAATTAACCCATCGTTATGTAAACCAATGTCAACAAATGCACCAAAATCAACAACATTTCTAACTGTTCCCTGTAATTTATCATGAAGTTTTAAATTATCAATCGTTAAAATATCACTTCTTAAAATTGGTTTAGGTAACATATCACGTGGGTCGCGATTGGGCTTTTCTAGAGATTTAATTATGTCATCATAAGTATATTTATCAAGACCTATCTCTTCATTATAATTATCTTTTATACTTTCTAACTTATCTGTTAGTTCTTTAGTTCCAAGCATTGAGAGATCTGAATCAACTAATTTTAAAATTTTAAGTGCATCTTTATAATTATCTGGGTGAATATCAGTTTTATCAAGTGGATTATCACCATCAATTATTCTTAAAAATCCAATTGATTGCTCATATACTTTGTCTGACATTCCTTTAATCTTTTTCAATTCTTCTCGGTTTTTAATTTTTCCAACTTTACTTCTATATGCTAATATATTTTCAATAACATTTTTTTTAAGTCCAGAAACATAAGAAAGGAGTGAATTTGATGCATTATTGATATTAACACCTACTTGGTTAACAATCTTAGATACAGTAAAGTCAAGTGAAGAATCTAATTCTTTTACAGGAACATCATGCTGATATAATCCTACCCCGATACTTTTAGGATCGATTTTTACAAGTTCTGATAAACTATCTTGAAGACGTCTTGCAAGACTAATTGCACTTCTTTTTTCAACTGTTAAATCAGGAAACTCTTCGCCTCCTAATTTACTAGCAGAATAAACACTTGCTCCTGCTTCATTGACAATTATGTATTCAAGTTTTTTATCAATTTTTTTCAATAAATCGGCAACAAATTTTTCATTTTCTCTACTTGCAGTTCCATTACCAATTGCTATTAAAGAAACATCATGTTTATTTATTAAATCGGTAATTATCTTATTGCTTTCTTCTATTTTATTATGAGGAGGTGCTGGGTAGATTACTGTAATATCTAAAACATCTCCATTAGGAGCAACTACTGCTACTTTAGTTCCTGTCCTATAACCTGGGTCAAGAGCTAAAACAACCCTATTTTTAATAGGTGGCGTTAAAAGTAAATTTTCAAGATTTTTACTAAAGTTTTCAATAGCTTTTTTGTTGGCGGTCTCAGTAATAGACGCTCTAATTTCTCTTTCTATACTAGGAAGTATCAATCTATCTAAACTATCTTTAATCGCCATTTTAACAATATCCGTACTTTTTCCAGTATTATTCTTAATAATTTTTTTCTCTAAATAACTAATTAAATAATCCTTATTAAAGTCAAAGGTAACAGTTATAACCTTCTCTTTTTCAGCTCTATTAATTGCTAAAACTCGATGAGGTTTTATACCTTTTATTCTTTCGTTATAATCATAATACATCTCGTATACGTGAGACTCGTCAGGATTATTCTTCTTAACCTTTGTTTTTAAAATAGCTTCTTTTTCAAGAAAAGTTCTAATATATTTACGAATTTTAGCATCGTCACTTATATTTTCTGCAATAATGTAGCTAGCTCCAGTAATGGCATCTTGGACAGACTTAACATTCTCATTCAAGTATTTACTTGCCTCTTTTTCTATATCAGAATTATCAAATTTCATAATTAAGTTAGCTAATGGTTCAAGACCATTTTTAATAGCTTCACTTGCTTTTGTCTTCTTTTTTTCTTTGTAAGGTAAGTATAAATCCTCAACATCAACGAGTTTAGTACAACCCATGATTTCTTTTTCAAGTTCAGGAGTCATCATTCCTTTTTCATCAATAAGTCTTATAACATCTAACTTTCGATTATATAAATTTTCTTGATATTTATACATCGTTTCTATACTCCTAATGGCTTCTTCATCAAGAGCTCCTGTTACTTCCTTACGATATCTTGCAATAAAAGGAATTGTGTTTCCTTCACTTAATAATTTAATAACGGCATTTATTTGCCATACTTTAATTTTTAAATCATCTTCTAGTATCTTAACTATTTCAGAATCCATATAGCCTCTTTCTTTTTCTACTTCACAGGGTTTCCCCTCCATAGACCAATTTCCGATGGTTGACACCGTACTTAATTTTATTTTTCACTTATTTTTTATTATAACTAATTTCTTTTTATTTAGCAAGTTTTAATACTAGCAAATTTAGAATTATTTAATTAAATTATTTTAGAAAACTTTTATTTTTGTGAGAAAGAAATTACTATTAACTTTAATCCATACCATACCAATCCTTTCTATCAGCCGACTAACAAAATCATCATAATATAAGTTTATAATTTTGTCAAATTTTGTAAATTGACAAATTCAAGACATTTTTTTAATAAAACGAATTTTTATTAAAAAAAATAATTTAATTTTAAAAATTGAGGCCTTTTTTTGACCTCAATTTTCCTTTTTTAATCAAATTTTTTAGAAAAATTCCTAAAAAAATTTTTTTTCAAATTAATTTTTCTTTTTATAAAATTATTAACAATTAACTATTTACAGTACCTTCTCCCATTAGAGAATCAAATAAACCTGTATCAATAAGTTTCAAAACTAATTTTTCTAAAATAGCATTTTTATCATTTTCTGTTAGCTTATCATAATCAATTACATTTTTATATTCTTTGGCTTCTGGTTCTTCATCTGTATAATAAGATTCAGCATTTATTTTCATTTCGTATATATCTTCTTTATCTTTTAAAGTTATAAAACCTTCCGTTCTTGTTTCATCTTTTTGTGAACAATCAACATCAATACTTACATCAAAACTCATTTTTTCTTGACCTGTACTTTCAAGTTTTATAACTAAACGATAATTATCCTTACTAGTAGTTTTTAAAGATATTGTTGCCTCAAATTCATTATCTGTTATAATTAAGTTTAAATCATCTTCATAATTAAGTTCAAATGTTGTAGTAATTTGTTCATTATCTTTAAACTTTAAAAGTATTTTTTTGTCTTCTATAGTTAAAGTTCCATCAATTTTCTCAGAATCTTGATAGCCTGTTATTATATATTTATTATCGGAATTATTATCTTTTTTTATTTCTAAATTTCCTGAATCACTTTCTTCTTTATAAGACATTATTTTTCTATTAAATCTATTTAAAACTATTTCCATTTTTGTCTTTTCAAACTTTATTACTTCATCTTCATCGAAAAGAGATTTTAGTCTTTTATCTTTAATACATAATTCTTTAAATTTATCTTGTACTGTTGCAATATTTTTATCATTTATATCATAAGTATATTTTACTTCACTTAAACTAATATCCTCGGTTTTTAAATCAGCTAATTTAAGTGCTTCAAAGTAATTTTTTATTAATGATGTAAACATATCTTCAAAATCAGCAATTGTATAATTTTCTTCATCACTATCTTTAAATAAATCAAATGTATTTGTTTCACTTTGAAATCTAATTGTCTTAGGATATAAATCACTTGCATTAAAATATAATGTTTCTTTATTAAGATGAACATCTCCTTTAACGATAGAATCGTTGTTATTTAAAAAATCTAACGTTAAAGTAGCAAGTTCGTTTTTATAAGAAATTATCTCATCATATTTAATTTTAAGACTATTCTTTTTATCATCTAAATTAAATTCAAGTGTTCCTTCTTTTTTAATATTTTTATTGTAATTACTATCAAATTTTATATTTCGATAATCTTTTAAACCAGTATTAACATAACTAATTATAGTCTCAGACATATTTTCTAAATAACTTTTGGGAGTGTTTCTTAAAAAGAATAAATAATAAAATCCTCCTCCTAAAAGTCCTATTACTAAAATAACAACTAAGATTATAGCAATTATCTTTCCAACGCTTTTCTTTTCAACAAAATCCATATTATCTTCCATTTTTAACCTCCATTTTATAAATCTTCATCAGTTTCATCTAATTTTATTTCACTTATTTTCTTTAATTCAAAACTGATTAAAAGATCGTCATCATTTAATTCATCAATTACTTTTTCAAGTTTTAAAACTTCTTCTTTAGTAATTTCTATATCATAATTTATAGTTATTTCTTTATTCTTTTTACGCATAGTAGTAGATATTGTTTCTATTTTATTGTTCTCTATAAATTGAACGATATCTTTTTTTAGCTTTTTAATATTTGTATTATTGCTAGTTAATAATAATTGATAATGATACCTCGTATGTTTATTGCTACTAATTTCATTGATAAGTCTATTTACATATCTTAAAACAATATTGGAAAATAGAATAACAAATGTTCCGACGATAGCTTCTTTAATTGCACCACCTGCACATAAAACACCAATTGCTGCATTGCACCAAAGAGTGGCAGCTGTTGTTAAGCCTCTGATTTTTTTACCATCTTTTAAAATAACTCCTGCTCCTAGAAACCCAATACCTGCAACTACCTGAGAAGCAATTCTTGATATATCAGTTGCACCTATTGTAAAAGAAAAACTAACAAAAAGAAAAGCTCCAATTGAAACTAAAATTGTTGTTCTTAAGCCAATAATTCTTTTACGATATTGTCTTTCAACACCAATTAAGAAACTTAAAAGAAAGCATATAAATAAATAATATAAAAATTCTTCGTATGCCATGTTCAACTCCTATTATTCTCTTTAATGATACTATAAATTTAATAAATTTACAAGGTTAAAAAGAAAAAAATGCAATTAAATTCTTGCATTTATATAACTTTCTAATTCTTGAATTTTAACTGTTTCTTGTTGCATTGTATCTCTATCTCTAACAGTTACAGTTCCATTATTAATAGTTTCATCATCAACAGTTACACAAAAAGGTGTACCAATAGCATCAGCTCTTCTATAACGTTTACCAATATTACCAGATTCATCGTATGTTGTTGGAAAAATATTTGCTAATTTTTCATATACTTCGTTAGCAAGTTCCGAATGTTGTTTTTTGATAAGTGGAAAAACAGCTACTTTAAATGGAGCTAATTTATAATTTATTTTTAATAATTCTCTTTCAACACCATTTTCATTATAGTTAGGTTTATAAGCATCTGCTAAAAGTGCTAAAACAAGTCTATCTACTCCAACACTTGGTTCAACAACATAAGGAACATATTTTTCGTTAGTGTCTTGGTCAAAATAAGTTAAATCTTCTTTGGAATGCTTCATATGACAATTAAGGTCATAATCTGTTCTATCAGCTATTCCCCAAAGTTCACCCCAACCCATTGGAAATAAATATTCAATATCGGTTGTTGCTTTTGAATAGAAGCTTAATTCTTCTTTGGAATGATCACGGAATCTTAAATTATCTTTGTTAAGTCCTAATTTAATCAAGAAATCCATACAGAATTGTTTCCAATATTTGAACCACTCTAAATCTGTATTAGGTTTACAGAAAAACTCATATTCCATTTGTTCAAATTCTCTTACTCTAAAGATAAAGTTACTTGGTGTTATTTCATTACGAAAAGCTTTACCAATTTGTCCTATACCAAAAGGTAATTTAGCTCTCATTGAGCGTTCAATATTTTTAAAATTAACAAATATTCCTTGAGCTGTTTCTCCTCTTAAGTAAACTTTATTTTTAGTATCTTCTGTAACTCCCATATAAGTTTCAAATAATAAATTAAATTTTCTTATTGGTGTAAAATCATGACCTCCACAAGTAGGACATGAAATATTATTCTTTTCAATATAGTCTTCAATTTCTTTGTTATCCCAACCATCGGCTGTTACTTTTCCATTAGTTGCATCTTCAATTAGTTTATCAGCACGATGTCTTGCTTTACATTTACGACAATCAATAAGTGGATCAGCAAAAGATGCTACATGACCACTTGCAACCCAAACATTAGGATTCATGATAATAGCTGAATCAAGCCCATAACTATTCTTTTTGGAAAGAACAAATTCTTGCCACCACATCTTTTTTAAATTTTCTTTTAATTCTCGTCCTAAAGGTCCAAAATCCCAAGAATTAGCAAGGCCTCCATAAATTTCACTTCCCTGAAAAATAAATCCATATTGTTTACAATAATTAACTAAATCTTCCATTTTCATAATTTTCTCCTCCTTAAAATAAAAAGGCATTCTTTTTTTGTAAAGACGAGTATACCCGCGGTTCCACTTTACTTATTCAAAAGAATCCCTTTAAACTACATAACTGATAGGTTTCCAAGCCCGTCTTCGTTTCATCTTTTTAATTATATTAAACTTTTTTTGAAATTGCAATCTATTTTTTGATTTATTTATCTTTTTCGTCAGAACTTGTTACATTAATTACTGAAGAAATAGGAATAATATAATTTTTTTCATCTAAATGTAATAAATTTTCATAAAAGCAAATAATACCACCAGGAGCAATTTCTTTATTAGCGTTATCTAATTTAGTAAAATTTTTAATCATACTTACATCTGGAGATGCTGTTTTTTTTATCTCAAATGGATATAATTTATTATTTCGATAAAAAATTAAATCTATTTCCTGTTTTTCTTTATCTCGATAATAAGAAATATTAACTTCATTTCCTCTAGCACCAATTGATTTCACAATTTCACTTATAATAAATGATTCTAAATAATGACCTGATACTGAACTAAGTTGCAATTCTTTAGCTGAATCCCAACCTGCTAAATATGCTGCTAATCCTGTATCCATAAAAATTATTTTAGGCATATGAGTAATTCTTTTTATTTTAGAAGACATATAAGGTTCAAGTAAATAAATTATTCCACTTGTAACTAAAATATTTACCCATGATTTAATTGTTTTATCATTTATACCAAGTTCACTAGCAATAGATGAATAATTTAATTGTTCTCCTATTCGACTAGCGATAGCTACCATAAATCTTTTAAATTCAAAAATATCACTTACATTCATTTGTTCCTTTACATCTCTTGCCAAATAAGTGTTTACATATGAATCAAAAAAACTATTGCGATTCATATTTTCTATATCATATAATTCTGGCATACCACCTTTAAATATTATATCAAATAAATCATTTACATTAATAGGTGGGGCTTTATAGAATTTGGTTGGGTTAAAAGGAATTTTAGATGAATTATCAATAATTTCCGAATAAGTAAAACTATTCAATCTTACTATTCCTACTCTACCAGCCAATGATTCTTTAACATTTTTCATAAGTTTAAATTGTTGAGAACCAGTAAGCCAATACATACTTCTTCTTTTTTCTTCATCTACTTTTATTTTTATATATGGAAATAACTCTGGTGCATATTGAACTTCATCAATTAAAAGTGGCCAAGGATGTTCTTCTAAAAAAAGTTTAGGATCTTCTCTTGCTTGTTTTCTTAAAATTTTATCATCTAATGATACATAATTCATATTATCAGGCATCATTGCTTTAAGAATTGTTGTTTTTCCTACTTGCCTTGGTCCTGTCACCAACAAAACTCTAAAAGTTTCCGCAATGTTTTTAATAGTAACCTCAGCTTCTCTTTTTTTCATATAATTTAATCCTTTCAATATAATTATAGACAGTCATTCCGAAAAAGTCAATGCATTCACTCCGAAAAAGTCAGAACATTCATTCCGAAAAAGTCAAAACTTTATACCTCATTTATTTCTTTAATTTTTTCTTCTATTCGTTTAGCATATTCAAGACTAGTATCATATTCAAAGGTAAGTTCTGGAGTATGTCTTATTTCTACTCGTTTAGAAATTTCTCCTCTTAAAAAACTAGCACTTTCTTTTAATTCTTTTAAAACTAAATTTCTATCTTCATCAAAACAAGTAAAATAAACTTTGGCAAAACTTAAATCGTTTGTAATTTTAACTCCATTTACAACTACTTTTTTTAAAATTGGATTTTTAACTTCTGTTCCAAATATGATATTAAGTTGTTCCATAAAAGCATTATTGAGACGTTCTAATTTAACTTTTTCCATTATTTTTTTACCTCAACCATCTCAAATGTTTCAATGATATCGCCTTCTTTGATATCTTGATAATCAGCTATTGTAAGTCCACAATCATAACCATTTTTAACTTCTTTAACGCTATCTTTTTCTCTTTGAAGAGAACCAATTTTACCAGTATAAACAACTACACCATCGCGAACTACTCTAGCATCGCTTCCATTTTTAATAACACCTTTTAGGACATGGGAACCAGCAATATTTCCAATTTTTGAAAATTTGAATATTTGTCTTACTTCAGCTTCTCCTAAAATATTTTCTTCATAGACTGGATCAAGCATACCTTTAATAGCATCTTCCATTTCTTCTACTACTTTATATATAATATTATATAAACGAATTTCAACATTTTTTTCTTTAGCAAAATCCATAATTTTACTATTTGGTCGAACATTAAAGCCAATTATTAAAGCGTTAGAAGCTTCAGCTAATAAAATATCGCTTTCTGTAATTGCTCCTACTCCACTTCTAATAACATTAATCCAAACACCATCAACATTAATTTTAGCAAGTGAACTTTTTACAGCTTCTTCACTACCTTTAACATCGCATTTTAAAACAACGTTAATTTCTTTTTCTCCTGCTTCAACCATACTAAATAAATCATCTAAACTCATTCCGGCTTTATTTGTATCAGCTTCTTTAGTTCTTGTTTGTCTTTCAAGAGAGATTGTTCTTGCTTCTTTTTCAGTTTCAAAAGCCATGAATTTATCACCTGCAAGAGGTAAATCATTGATACCAGTTACTTCAACAGGAGTTGATGGAAGAGCCATCGTGATATTATTACCACGGTCGTCTTTTAAAGTTCTAATTTTACCATAACTTGTTCCAATAACAACAGGGTCTCCAAGTCTTAATGTACCACTTTGAACAAGTAAAGAAACAACACTTCCTACTTTTTGATCTGTTCTTGCTTCAAGAACCGTACCAGTTGCATAACGATTTGGATTAGCCTTAAGTTCAGCCATTTCACTTACAAGAAGAAGAGTTTCTAAAAGTTCTGGAACACCATCTCCTTTTTTAGCTGAAATATTACAAGTTATAACATCTCCTCCAAATTTTTCAGGAACAAGTCCATATTCCATTAATTCTGTTAAAACTTTGTCAACATTAGCTTCAGGTAAATCAACTTTATTAACAGCAACAACAATTGGCACATTAGCTGCTTTAGCATGGTCAATTGCTTCTTTTGTTTGAGGCATAACTCCATCATTTGCTGCTACAATTAAAACTACAATATCGGTAACACTAGCACCACGTGAACGCATTTTAGTAAACGCCTCATG
>CANRJE010000057.1 GCA_947630865.1 uncultured Bacilli bacterium
TATCAACCATTTCATCAAAAGCTTCTGTTGATTTATATAAACGATTAACTCTTTCAGTTAAACTACTAGTATTAGTATCTAACGCATCTTTGACTGCTACTGCTGATACTGATAATAATCCTTGACGTGTTGCAATTTCTGTTGAATCTAGTACACTCTCTCTTGGAGTATAACTACTTTTACTCTTTAAATCTGTAACATATTTATCTAGTTTATTAATATAAGTTTCAATAGCTTCTCTTTTAGAAGTTTCACTAGTTAAAAGCGTTGTATCTAAAACTGGAATTTTTTCTCCTCCACTCACACGAACACGAATTGGATTTTTAGTATCAGGAGTTCCTGTATAACGAATATAAACACTTCCTCCACGTTCAGCACTTGCATCTCCAATTTTAGGAACATCAATGATATTTTGACCTTTAACTAATTTACTATAAGTTGTTTGCCATTTATTAGCTTCAGCATAGTATTGAGTAAATACTACTTCCGCATTAACTTTACCATTAGTTCCAACATAAACTGTTATTTTATCTCCTGGTTTTGCTACTATTCCAAGTGGTTGATAATCATTAATTGTCATTGCAAAGCCAGATTTTCCATTATAAGAATTAGAAATATTAGGATTTAAAGTAATTACATCTTGAATTGCTTCATCATTTAAAATCTTAAGAGCATAATCTAAATCAGCTATAATTGAAGAACGATATGGATTATATTCTCCATTAGAAATTCTATCTGCTCTTTCTCTTAATTCTGAAATTTTATCTTTGGTAACTCCATCTTTTAAAACTAATCTTAAATCATCAGTAAATAAATTTGCAACATCATCAACTAAAGAATCATATTCATATAATTTTAGTTCTGATATTTGAGCAGATGGTCCATTACCTGTAACTGTTAAACCAACTTGAACAGCATTAGCAACAATTGGGTCATCAAGTTTCATTAAATAATATGTACGATTATTTTCATCTTTCTTAGCTGTTAAAACAGCATTAACAGTTGTTCTTGTTGCATTATCAAAAGTTTCTGTTGCATCATTCCAATAATGAATTAAGAAGTCTCCTTCATTAACACCATAGGTTTTGTAAGTATATTTATATGTATCTGGAACAGTAACAACAAATTCATCCATCTTATAAGTATTATCTAAAACAATAATAGGTACTCGACTATCTCTTGAATAATGGGTTCCTGCATGCCATGAAGTTTTTTCCCAGTAAGTTTCAAACTTATCATCAACCATTGAGAACTTTCCACCATTTACCATTGTTCCATCACTAAATAAAACATCTTTAATATGATTATTTTTTTCTGAACCTTCAAGAGGAGTATTAATTAAATTATATTTAGGAGTAATAGTTGCAGCAGCTATCAATGTTTTTCCTTTAACGATTTGAGAACGTTCTCCTTCTCCTAAATCATTATTTCCAGTTATATAAATTTCGTATTCGATTCCACCTTCTAAGCCTTTTAATGTATACTTAATACCCTTTTGGTCTTTAATATTTTTATATTCAGTTTCACTTGTTTTCTTATAATATATATTGTAACTCTTAGTATCGTCCATATCTTTCCAAGATATATCAAATCCTGAATAAATTGGTGTTAAAGTTACCATATCAACAGCAGGTGGTTTTCTATTAGCTTCTGGAATTGCATCTACTTCATCACTCCATTTACTTTGCCATTCACCACTTACAGCTCTTACAGCTATTTTATAGGTTGCATAATTTTTCAAATCTTCAATTGTAAAAGAAGTAAATGTTGTTTGAAAAATAACTCCATCCATCTTAGGACCTGTAATTTTAATCTCATAACCTGTTACATTAGGAACACTATTAAAGTTTACAGTTAATTGTTCACTCTTTGAAGCATCAACGGTTACATTTTTAGGTATACCAAATCCTTCTGGAGCTTTTGTTTCTACTTTAACATTATTTAAAAATTCAACTTTTGCTATATCAGCTAAGTTATTTGATCCTGTCTTTGTAATTTTAATTGTTACTTTTTTAACTGCAACTTGACCTTTTAAATCAATAACAATACCATCTTCATTACTAATATCAGTAAAATATTCGACATCCTCTTCTGTTTCTTTAGAAGGCCAATTAATTGTATGGATTTTTCCATTTTGATCTTCAACAAGAGCTATTAATTCTGTTGGAGCATTTTCCCCAGTTGCAATTCTAATTTCACTCATATCAAGAGTTTCTTTGTTTTCATTACCTAAATCTAAAACTAAATTAATAGGATTTTCTTCACTAACAGTTTCTTCATCATTTCTTTTTAAAGTAAGAACTTTTTCACTATCACTAAAGATATCAGCAATCTCACCATTTTCAATAGTTGTTTCTTCTGGAAGTTCAACAGCCACTATACTATTATCAATAATAGGACTTGTTTTTTCAACACTTGGAGTTTTACGTTTTCCATTAATAATAGCTGTAATATAATTTAAATCTGCAATATCTATTACACCATCTAAATTTAAATCATATTTTGTATTTCCTGTCTCAATAGCTTCTAAAACCTTACTTTCATCAGTTTTATCTACTTTATTATCTCCATTAACATCTCCAATTTCAAACATTCCTGTTTCATTAGTAATACTAAGACGTTTAGAAAAATCATCGATTGTAACATTAGTAGTATAAGTTATAAAATTGCTACCACTCAATTCAATTTTATATGTATCTTTAGTTAAACCATATAGATTAACTGCAATATAAACAATATTATTATTTATATCAATTCCTTTTAATAAACTACCAGCCTTATCTCTTTTATTAGCTGTAAGTCTTACATCATATCCATTTAATCTAACACTTTTATCAACAGTTCCCTCAACACCTTTAATTTCTTTTAAATTAAAAGTTGCTTTATTATTAGAACTATCATAGATGTTAAAATTAATATCCGATGTACCAACATTACGTACTGGTAACACTAACTGTGTTTCAATTTCCAAATTTCCTTTTGCAACAAAATCTAAATCCGAATAAGTTTCAGATACTCTTTCTTTTGCTTGAACAAAAGGAATGAAATTATTAAATAGGGTGGTTCCTATCAATAATAATGAAATAATTTTTTTGAACTTCTTCATTAATAACACCTCAACTGTATTATATTTAAATTTTTTTTCTAAGTCAACAATAAATGTCATAAATTTTACAAATAAATTTTACATTTTTTAATTAATGTTTTCTTTAAATTATATTTACAATTTTTTGTCAAAGACCAAAATATTAAAAAATATTTTTTAAATTTTCATTTTTTATTTTAAAAACATTTAAATTTTCTTTATTTATCAAGCATTTTAAAAAAAATATTAATTTTAAAATTTCTAAAAAATAAATAACCAAATTTTGGTTATTTATCATTTTTCTCTCGAATTATCTTTTTATAAATTACCTAATTTATTTTACTCACTTGACATTTTTTATAAAGCAATTGTTTTGTAAACAAAATGTAAAAAATAGTTAGATTTCTCTAACTATTAATCTCTTGCTTTTTTAGGTTCTGGTCCAACTTTTTCAAGTTTAGCAATCATATCTTTCATAACATCAACTGTTTTATCACGAACCTCAACTGCTGCATCTTTTAAAACTGGTGTTCCCTTTTCAATTGCTAAATCAACTAAATCTTGGCATTTTCTTTTAATATCTTCAGATTTTTTCTTAGCTATTTTTAAAACCTTTTCTTTATCTAAATCATTTAAGTCTTTTCTAATCTCTGTTATTTTATCTTCAATAACTTTTGAAACATCTGAAATACTTAATTCCTTAGCACTTGATACTAAATCAAGCATCTTGTTTTTAAGTTCCCTTCTCGTTTCACTTCCCTTTTTTGGAGCAAACAATATTCCAAGACTAGCTCCAATTGCAACACCTAATGCTAAATTACCTAAATTTTTCTTTGACATTAAAATTCCTCCTCTTCTTCTTCATTTTTCTTTTTTCTTTTAGAAAAAATATTGGTAATAAATGAAACAACCGTTTCAACTACCCTATCATTTATAAGTGATATTCCTGTTGTAACCTTTGAAACTGTATCAAAAACTGAATCAACAGTTTTCAACTTATTATTAACATCATCAAGTAAAGCATCTACTTTTGTAAGAGTAAAAATTAATCTTACAACTAATATTATTAAAAATATTATCAAAATTATTCCAAAAACTACCAATAACATTAATAAATAATCCACTTTTTATTCCTCCTTATCATGCATAGCATCTATTAAATCAAATAAATTATCTTCTAAAGTATCATCATCTTCTTCTGTTCTTATTTTACCATCGTTTATTTCTTTTGATATATCTTTATAATCAGCATTATAAGCAAGTCCTAAATCATTATAGTATTCATCAGCTTCCCCTAAAGTTACTTTATCAATTACAGGTTTTTCATTTCCAGATTTTTCACGAATTTTTTTTATATCGCGTTTTGGAGTTTCATCTTTAAAAGTTACTTCCTCTTCATCTTCTTCAGAACTTCTTGGTAAAAGTTCCCCTTCCAAATCACCAAATGCTTTATTTCTAACTGTATCTAAATCAACTCTACCAGGACGTGATAACCTAATCTCTTTTCTTTCTTTAACCTCTTCTTTACGATAATTTTTATCTAGTATTCCATAGATTGGTGAAATAATTGGTGAAGGAGTAAAAGTCTTTTTAGCTTCAGCTTCTTTTCTACTTGTATATTCATAAGGTTGATTTTCTTTTCTCTCACGTATTTCTTCTTTCGAAAATAATTCTCTTTCTTCTCTAAACTCTTTAGTTGGTGTATAAGTACTTGCAATTGAAGAAGATTTTGGTTCTTCTTTAGGTACATCTAAAATAAAATCTTCATCATCAAATATTAATTCCGTTATTTTATTTTCTCTTTTTGGAAGCTCTTTTTTAGGAATCTCTTTTTTTACCTCTTCCACTTGAACACTTGTTTCTTTGACTGGTGGAATCTCTTCAAAATCTTTTTCTTCAACAAATTCAACTTCCTTTTTTCTCTTAGGTAACTCTATTCTTTTAGCAATAACTTCCTTCTCTTTTTTGGGTGGTCTTGTATCTTCTACTTCTTCTTCATCCTCTTCTTCTTCAAAGAAAATATCTTTAAGTTTATCTACAAATCTCATAATATCACCTTCCTAATTGTCGTTTATTTCAGTATCTATTATATCTTCATCATGTTTATTATTTTCTACTTCAGAATTTTCATCATATTTATCAAATTCTTCTACATACTCTAAGAAGTTATCAGTATCTTTTTTAGAAGTAAATATATTGAACTCTTCACTTCCTGTTACTAAATCTTTATTACTTAGCTTATAACTAATAGCACTATCATAATAATCTATCGTCGATAATATATAACACATATTAAAGAAAGAATCATATAAATTATCTTCATTTACATAAGCTTCTATCTTAGCATAATTATACATTATCTCAACAAAATATTTTTCATCAATCTTAGAAATATCAACATAACCAAAATGGCCATTAGATTCTAAATTTTTAGAATAATAAATATTTGAATCAATTTCATGTTGAGCCTTAGTCTTATAATAATATGATACAGTATCTACATATAAATAGTAATTACTATTCTTATCACTTATTTCCAAATTGTTTTGTTTTTGTTCCCTAACACTTGTTCCTCGTGGTAAATAAAATTTATATCCTTCAAAAGATACATTAAATAAAGTTGTATCTTTATATAGCACTGTATTAATAATACTATCAAAACTTTCATCTTCTATTTTACTAATTGAACAACCACAAAATAAAAGAATTAAAAGAGGTAGACATAGATATTTTTTCATATTTCACCTACTCTTATTTTATTATAGCAAATTTTTTGGCAAATATATAGACCTTTTTTTATTTTTCTACTTTTGTAACCTCAATTCGGTATATAGAATTGCCAAGTTTCGTAAACTTTTCTTCATATTCCGTCTTAATATTTTCAGAATCATTTAAACTTTCTAAATCAAAAGTAATATTTTCAATATAGTATCCAGCATTATTTAAACTCTTTATACTATAAGAAAATAAATCTTTATTATCTGTTTTCATAATAATATGGGCTTTATTTTTAAATATACTATCGTATTTTTTTAAAAAGACTTCACTTGTTAATCTTCGTTTTTCATGACGATTTTTAGGCCAAGGATCAGAAAAATTTAAGTAAATAGTACTTATTTCTTTCTTAAAAATACTATCAATTTCCTTAGCATCAAGTCTTAACATTTTTAAATTATTAAGTCCTTCTGGTATTTTTTTTAAAGCTAAAGCTAAAATACTATCAGATTTTTCAATACCAATAAAGTTGATATCTGGATTTCTAAGAGCTTTTTCAATAATAAAATTCCCTTTACCAGTTCCAATTTCTATTTCAATAGGATTAGAATTTTTAAAAACTTTAGACCATTTACCAAGATAATCATTAGGTTCTGAAATATAATAATCAGAATTTTCAATAATTATTTTTTTATTTTTAACATTTCTTTGTCGCATAATACTCCTTTGATTTATTTATTATACAACAAAAACATTATTTTAAAAAGTACATATAATAAAATAAAGGAGGAATTTATGAATAATCAAATGCCATATTTTGGCAACATTAATCCTGGACCTAATATAAACCCAAATTACAATATGAATAATCCCAATGAGATGATGTATGAAAGACTAAACAATCGTCTTAATAGACTTGAAAGACAAGTTAAAATACTTGAAAATAGAGTTAATAAACTTGAAGGAGGTGGCCCTACTTTCTTAAAAGAAAATATTGATGATAATGATAATATGTATATGCTTTAATAATAAATAATCATAGCTGTAAAACAATATATTTGTTCTTCCCCCGAAACAGCTATTGCTGTTTGTAATTTAATATCAACAACCTCAACCTCATTTTCTTTCAAAAAATTGTTGAGGCTTTTTTCTAAATCGCTTTCATGTTCTTCATCAAAAATTTTAACTTTCATTTTTATCACCAATTAATTATAAAATGTTTACAACAAAAAAAATGTCAAAAACTGACATTTCTTTTTTAATATTTAGTAACTCGATTAGAGAACCATACTCCATAGCCTGGGAAATTAACAACAGATGTTGGATTAACATTTTTAGATATATACTGTGAATAGGTTGAATAATCTTTAAAATAATGACCTTTAGCAACTGCAAAATGTAAATGTCCTCCTGTTGAGCAACTATCATAATACCAAGTATCAGGTGTTCCACCCATATCAGCTAAAATAGTATTTTGGTCAACAATTTGTCCAACTTTAACTTTTATGTTTTTAACATGGAAGTAAGCAGTTGTATATTTAACTCCCGAAATATTATGATGGACGAATATTTCATTACCACCACAACTTTGTTTCCAAAGTATTTGACCTACTTTACCAGGAGCAGCAGCATAAACTTTCGTTCCTCCTCCAGCAATATCAATACCATTATGCGTTCCACAAGTAAGTTTACCACGCAATGTGTAACAACGCCAACCATAATTACTTGTAATTCGTCCACTTGTAAGAGGTCTTACAAAACCACCATAATAAGGAATAATTCCATTACCTGATTTATCCTTAGCAAGACATTTATCTATCTCTTCAGTTTCACTACATTTTAATCTATCATATTCCTTTTGATAATTATTTATATTGTTAGTTGCTGCTTTTATTTCTTCATCAATCGTTAAAGATACATCGGTCATTTTATTAAGTTCTGAACCTAAAGATGCTAATGTTTTTTCAAGTTCTGCTTGTTCATTATCAAGACTTTTTAATTCACCTTTAAGTTCAACTTGTTTTTCTTCATTCTTTTTAATCGTTTCATTATATTCCTCAATTAATTTATCATTATAATCAACAAGTTGGCCACTTATAGCACTTCTATAGATAAAGTCTGTTATATCTTTAGCCCCAAAAATATATTCAAGATAAGCACTTTCTCCATTAGCAATTTGTAAAAAATGCATAATCTCTTTTATTTCTAATTCTCTTTGCTTTGCTTGTTCTGTTAATTCTCGAATTTCATCACCAAGTTTTTTTATTGTTGTTTCTGTTTCGGTTATTCGCGTACTAATTGAACTTATCTTTTTATTAACATTAGCCATCTCTGCTTCTGTTAATCCTTTTTTATTTTCTTGATCAACCTTTTTTTGTTTTAAAGCTTCAAGCTCCTGTTTCAATCCTGCTAAAGATTTAGCCTCTACTTTAAATGGTACAAGTAATATTGTAATTAAAAAGATAACTATTATTATTCTATTAAATTTCATTACATCACCTATTCTTTATACAGATACTATAGCACATTTTTTTTATAATTGCAAAAGTAAGTATCTAACTAAAATCTTCTAAAATATTTTTTTATTTTTTTCTAACATTCACAAATTGTTCATCATTTAACATTCTAGCTAAAGCTGAATATATTTCACTAGGTCCTTCATAAGCTTCTCTCAACATTTCAAATCTTTTATATAATTTGTCAACAATAACTTCAGCTAAATAAGAATCATTACTATTTAAAGTTAAAGCATATTCTAAAGTGTTTAAAGTTTCAATATAAGATGTATAATTATCATCACTTAACTTACCATACTGTGTTACATAACTAATGATTTCTTCAATTTTCTCTCTATAAGTGATATCTTTAGTAGTTTTTTCTTTATAAATTTCATCATGTTTTTTGGTAATTTGTTTTAGCATTTCTTTTCGTCTAGCTTCAATTTCAGATTTTTTATTTTCCATTTTCGAGCCTCCATATATTATAGAGTATAGCATAGAAAAAAGAAAAAATCAAAAAGATATAAAATTCTCTATAATATCTTGTAAACTTTTTACAGTTTAAAAGATACAAAAAAAGACCGTTTAAACAGCCTTTTTTAAATCTAAATTATTATTTATCAATTTTACTAACAGTTCCAGCACCAACTGTTCTACCACCTTCACGGATTGAGAACTTAGTTCCTTGTTCAAGAGCAATTGGGTGAATTAATTCAACTGTAATAGTAACATTGTCGCCTGGCATAACCATTTCAGTACCTTGAGGTAACTCGATAACACCAGTTACATCAGTTGTACGGAAATAGAATTGAGGACGATAGTTTGCAAAGAATGGAGTATG
>CANRJE010000058.1 GCA_947630865.1 uncultured Bacilli bacterium
GATGCCCCCCTTGGTTTATAAAAAACACCATCTTTAACATAGACACCATTTTGTTTATTTAAATCAGTTAAATTACTATTCCAAGTTTTATTATTCGCTTCAGCTTGATATTTAAGATTATATTCTTCCCTCGCTTCTAACTCTGCATAATATTTCTGTAAAATTATAGAATCTTCTAGTCGTTCAGCTTCTTCTTCCTCTTTTAACTTCAAAGCTTCCGTTTCTTCTATTCTAGAAACTAATTCTAAATTTGCTTCATTATAACAAGTTGCAAATGAAATCTTACCTTTAACAGTTAAAATATCTGTTTCATCAAGAAGTTTAAAAACTAAATTAATTAAAGTTGGAACACAAAAAATAACTACACAAGCCAAAATTCTATTAAAAACTATTTTAACAACATTTTCTTTATCATTAACAGTTACCATATTTTTATAAAAATCATAGATAACTTTTATAATAAGAATAATTGGTAAAGCAATTCTGATAATATTCAATAACATTTTTATTAAATATACTATTCTAACTCCTGTAGAACTTTCACAAAATAATATTTGAACCATATACCTCACCAAGAAAATTGTAACATATGATATTTATTTTGTAAATCTTAGAAAATATAGTTTTTTTATATAATTAATAATAAAGATTTCTATATCTTTTTATCAATAGTTATTTTAATATTTAAGTATATTTTCAAGTAACCTACATAAATTAACTATGGGTGATAAAATGAGTTTAGTTCCAGTAATAGTTGATAAAGAAACAAATGGTGAAAGAAGTTATGATATTTTTTCAAGACTTTTAAAAGATAGAATTATTTTATTAAGTGGTGAAATTGACGATAATTTATCAAATATAATTGTTTCAGAACTTTTATATTTAGATTCTATTAATCACGATGATATTAGTTTATATATTAATTCACCAGGTGGTTCAATAACTGCAGGTATGGCTATTATGGATACAATGAACTATATAAAAAGTGATGTTTCTACAATCTGTCTTGGTATGGCAGCATCTATGGGAGCTTTCCTACTTTCTTGTGGAAAAAAAGGTAAACGTTATATCTTACCTCATGCTGAAGTTATGATTCATCAACCTCTAGGAGGAGTTCAAGGTCAAGCAACAGAAATAAAAATAGTAGCTGAAAGAATTTTAAAATTAAAAGAGAAATTAAATACAATTCTCTCTAAAAATACTGGTAAACCTTTAAAAGAAATCACCAAAGACACAGAAAGAGATTATTTCTTAGATAGTAAAGAAGCTTTAGATTATGGTATAGTTGATAAAATTTTAGAAGAACGAACTTAGTTCTTTTTTTTAACGATTAATTCCCTTAGTATATCTTTTATTTCTAATATCACTTAAAATACCATCATTAAATAACTTTTGAGTCTCTTCTTGATTTAATATTTTAATATCTGAAAAATTATATAAAACATAATAATTTCCATACATAATATCATTTAAAATTACTAAAATACTAAAACCCGTTATCGAATTATTATCTTTAACTACTTCATTATAAAAACAAGTTATTCGAGTACTAAATTTATATCTATCAATAAGTTCTGTTAAATAAGCCATTTCATCAATTAATCCTAAATTTTGTTGTTTTATTTTATAAATAGCTAAATCAATATATCTTATAGCATCTTTTATCTCATTAGGTAACTTACAGTCACATTCCATTTTATTAGCAGGTAGAAATCCTTCATAATAATTTATTTTTTGTTCTTGATAATAAAATTTTAAAATTGTTCTAAATCTATTCTTAGTATTTTCATTTTTATTATAACAAGTAATTCCTTTTAAATCTCTTTCTAATTTAACATTCAATAAATCATTTTTAAATACTGTTTCAATAGGCTCTACTTTAATTAAAAATTCTTCATATCTAAAAGCTATTAATGTATGAACTCCATATTCTCCAATTAATTCGTAATTAAAACCTAATTTTCTTAGATAATAAGCAAGAATAACTATTATTTCATAACAAACTACTTCTTTATCAAAAGTTATATCTTTAACATAATTTATATCTTGATGCATTAAAACATTTTCTTTTTCATTTAAAAAATATTTAGAATCATAATTAAATCTTTTACAAACTTCAAGATATATTAAAAAGAATTTATGAAAAGGTGTACTACCTTTTTCCATTACTAAATCTAATTCTTGTTCTATATATTCATTAATTTTATATTGAGACATTAATGGATCTTTCGTCTCTTTAAATGTTTCAATAGCTTCAGAGTCAACAATTTGCATTTTTTTAAGTTCATAAAGTCTTCTATTTTCTTCATCAGAATTAGGTGTTTTATTATTATCACTATAATATTTTAATAAAGCATAAATAAATTCAGGGATTGGGATATTTTTATAAGTAATTCCTAATAATGTCATTTCGTATTCTCGTTCTTCTAAGTTTAAAAACTCCAAAAACCACTTAATAGGAATTTCTCTTATCTTTCCTTCAATATCTATTTGATATATTTCTGAATTTTTAATATTTGCCATAATAATTCACCAGTTTTTTATATTATCATATACTTATCATTTTTTAAACTTTTTTCTTATTTTTTCCTTACATTTTTAAAGAAAAAGTGTTATAATAACTATTAATTAAAGGGCTAGATGTCTAAAATAATTTTAGGAGGTTTCAAGATGTATAAAATTGGCGACTATGTTATCTACTTAAAAGATGTTTGCAAAATTGCTGATATTAAAAAGCATTATTTAAACGATATAGATTATTATATTTTAGTTCCTATTAATGATAACTCTTTAAAACTAAATATTCCTGTTACTAATACTTCTATAAGAGGTTTATTAAAAAAAGATGAAGTAAATGCTATTATTGATAATATTATTAATGTTAAAGTATTAGAAACTGATGAAAAAAATATTGAAGCAGAATATAAAAAATTACTTCAAAGTGGAAATCATGAAGATTTAATTAAACTAATTAAAACAACTTATTTAAGAAATAAAGAAAGAATAGATAAGAAAAGAAAAATAAGTGATATAGATAGAAATTATTTTGATATGGCCGAAAAATATTTATATACTGAATTTTCAGTAGTTTTAGATATGAGTTTTGATGAAACTAAAGAATATATAATAAACAAGATGACTGAGGTTCAAGCTAATGAGTAATGGATATTTAGAAAACGATATTCTGGATTTAAAATTAAACAAAAATATCGTTCAAATATTAAAAAATAATTCTATTTGTAAAATCAAAGATTTGTGGGTTAAAAAACGTTCTAATTTAAAAGAAATAGGTCTTTCAGATAGTCAAATTAAAGAAATTATCATTAAGTTAGAATTAATTGGTTTAGATTTAAATAAAAAAAGAAATAAATAAAAAGTAAATAAATTTATAATTATCTTATTTACTTTTTTCATTTTCTCTAATTCTATTTGCTATTTCTTTTAACTTACGAAAACGATGATTAAGTCCTGATTTAGTAATTTCTTTTCCTGTTTCAAATGTCATAATTTCACTTAACTCTTGAAGACTTGATTCAGGATATTTAAGTCGATAATTTGCAAGTTCTTCTAATTTAGAATCAAGAGCATCAAGTGATAATTTTTTCTTAATTAAATTAATATCTTCTATTTGTCTATTAGAAGTTGTTAAACTTTTTTCAAAGTTAGCTTGTTCACAATTATTAAGTCGATTAGTCATATTTTTATGGTCTCTATAAATTCTTATATCTTCATAATACATAACAGCAAGACTAGCTCCTATTATTCTTAAAAAGTCTCCTATTTTTTCAGCTTCTTTAATATAAACCATATATCCTTTATCTCTTGCAATAACTTTACTATTTAAATAAAACTCATTCAATAGGTTTGAAACAAAGTTAGCTTCTTCAAGATAATCAATTGAAAACTCTAAATGATACATTGATGTTTTAGGATCATTAACACTACCACACATTAAGAAAATTCCCTTTAAATAAGCACGTTTTTCATCAGTTGATGAGACAATATAAGGTGCAACTTTATCTTTATAATGATTATCTTCACTTATAACACCTAAATCTTTTAAAATAATATCTAATTTATCACTAATTAAGACTGTATATAATCTATTTTTATTATTTTTTAAATTCTTAGTATCTATTTTTATATTAATATTATAAAGTTCTTTAAATAAATTGTATAAATGTTTACATACTGTTGAATTTTCCGTTACTATTTCAAGAATATTATCTTCCTTTTGATATGAATTACGAATAATAGCAGATAATTCAGCTAAATTAGCATTTTTGTTACTATAAAGATTACTTATTTCATTTTTTACTCTTGTTGAAAAAGACATATTTACTCCTTATTTAACCTTTTAATTATATCCATAGCTGCTTCCATACCTTCACTTGCTGCATTTACTAATTGATAATATTTTTTGGTAATAACATCTCCAATAGCATATATAGAATCGATTGATGTTTCAAAATTTTCTCTAACTTTTAAATATTTACCATCTAATTCAAAATCTAAGTTACTAAATATATTTGGTGTACTTCCAATATAAACAAAGATTCCTGAAACTTCTAATTCTTGTTCTTCCTTTTCATCTTTAACAATGATTGATGACAATTTAGAATTTTTAGATTTTAATGCTGTAGTTAAAGAATTATATAAAACTAAAACATTACCTTTTTTCTTTAATTTATCTAAGATATCTGTTTCTGTTTTAAACTCGTTATATTTGTTAACAATTATTACTTTATGACAAATATTACTTAGATATAAGGCCTCATTTAAAGCAGCTTCTCCTGCTCCTATTACAGCAACGTCTTTATCTTTAAAGAAACCTCCATCACATAAAGCACAATAACTTACTCCCTTGCCAATTAAATCATCTTCAAGAGGTAACCCTAATTTTCTTGCTTCTTTACCTGTTGCTAATATAAGATATTTACATTCTAATTTTTTATCTTTTAAATAAACGACATTTTTAGTTTCTTGGTGCTCAATTTTTATAACCGTATCATTTAAAATTGGAACTTCTAAAGATTTAATTTGAGAATACAAGTTAGAAGCTAAATCTGGTCCACTAATGCTAGAAAAACCTGGATAATTATGAATTTCACTTATTTTATTTAAAGTTCCTCCCATACTAGATTTTTCAATTAGTAAAATGTTTTTATTAGCATTTTTTAAATAAATACTAGCTGTAATTCCAGCTATTCCACCACCTATTATAATACAATCATAGTTATTCATTTATTTTTTTCCTTTCTTTTTTTATTATTATAAGTATCTCCAAATTTTAATGAAATAACAAATATAACAATTGCTAGCAAAAATAAGACTATTGAGATTACTTGAGCCATTTTTAAACTTCCAAGCATCAAGCTATCGGTTCGCATAGATTCAACAAAGAAACGAACAATTGCATACCAAGCTAAATATATCGCAAGTAGTGTTCCTGTTTTAACTTTTTTTATTTTTCTAACAATTAAAAGAATAATTAAGCCAACTAAATTTAAAATTGATTCATAAAAGAATGTTGGGTGATAAACTACACCATCAATTATCATACCATTTATAATGAAATTAGGAATATGAATGCTCTTTAAAAAGGCAACTGTTGTTACTCCTCCATGAGCTTCACTATTGAAAAAATTTCCCCATCTTCCAATAATTTGTCCAATAATAAGACCTAAAGTTAAAACATCTAAATATTTTAAAATTTCAAGCCATTTCTTTTCGTGTTTAAGACTATAAATAATAATAGTTAAAACCCCTGCAATAATACCACCATGAATTGCTAAACCACCATTCCAAACTTTAATTATTTCTGTAGGATTAAGTAAATAATAGTCAAGATTAAAAAGGACATAATAAAGTCTTGCTCCTAAAAAACCAAAGATAATAACATAAAAAATCATATCTAAAAAGAATTTAGTATCCATCTTTAATCTTTTAAGTTCCAAATAAGCAACTACTCCACCTAGAACAATACCAGTTAAAATTGCAAGTGAATACCAATAAATTTCTACAAATCCTAAATCAATTGCAACTCTATTCATAAGTCACCTCTTAATCAGTATAGCATTATTAAAGGTAAAAATCTATAAGAAAACTAGTAACTTTTGTTGAAATTACTAGTTTCTAATCAATCACCAAAGACACATACACTTTTTGTATAGGTATCACTTGTTCCTTTTAATTTATTTGCAGCATTTGTTTCATTTGATGTTGTATCATGAAAATCAAATTTATTAGTATCTAAGTCTTCTATATTTACATTATCTTTTGTTACCCAATATCCAAGTAATTCTCGATTATTATAGTTAAATGCTATATCTCTTGTATCAATATTTTCTGTTTTCCATATATATTTTATTTTATCATTTTGTAATTTATATCTTGGTATCCACTCAAACGTTGATGAAATATAACTTGATTCTATTTCTTGCCCTTTTTTAGTTTTTAAATATGCTTCACTAGCATCTATTTTTGCAAAACCATTATAGGCAATCAATATATTATCTTTTGGATAATCAGTTATTTCATCTTTAAAATATTTTTCTATTTCTTCTTCTGTTAATGTATCTGTATAAACAAAAGCATCACTCATTGTAAAAGAAGTGTAATATCCTTCTGGTACTGGAAATCTAGACCTTGGATTAGCACCAATTAATATAGGAGCTTCAGATACTGTTATTGGCCCAGTTATATTCAATTCGGCATCAGGTATAGCATTAATATAAAGTTTCACTTTTTGATTATCATAAGTTGCTACTAACGTATACCAAGTATTAAGTTCTATTTTTTGATTACTAAGAGCTTTAGTATAATTTCCATTTATGTGAACATTAACATATGGTTTCATATCAGAAATAACTATTTCAAATCCTCCATATTCCGTATTACAAATTATAACTCCTCCGTCAATTTTATCAAATTTTATTCTTACTATTACACTAATTGAATCTTTAAAATTATATCCTTTATTTCCTAAATAAAAGAAATCATCTTGCCCATCTAAAATCAAATTGTTATTTTCATCAGTTGAATATTTAGAGAATATATCTTCTACATCATTATAATCTTTAGTATCTATTAAAAGTTCACTAGTTGAATATTCACTTATACTTCCTGTAAAATTCTTTTTAACCTCTTCTACATCTACGGCTCTTTTATATACCAAACATTTTTCAATTTCAACATTTGAAAAATCTAGAGAACCATAGCCATCTACATCAGGATTAGCACCAAGCATAAATGGAACAGGAGATTTAGTTATTTCACCAGTTACTGAAACAGGAGCATTAGCACTTTCACCATTAATATATAATTGTAATTCTGAATTATTATAAATACCAACTACTGTATACCATTTATTTTCTTGAGCAACTTCATTCGAACTTATGTTGTAATATTTTCCATCATGATGAATATAAAAAGCTATTTTATTGGAACTATTTATTTCGATTGCTGTTCCACTTGTTTCAAAATTTCCAATAATATCTTGTTCTCCACTTAAAAGTTTATTTATCTTGAATCTAGCAACTAAAGTTACTGTATTTCCTAAATTTTCGTTAGCATGACCTAAATTTAAAAAATCATCTACGCCATCAAAATAAAAATTTCCATTATCAAGTTTTGTACATGGATACCATGGATTTAATATGTTGTTGTATGTTTTATCTACCATAATTTTTTTATCTTTTTTTATAGTTACAGCACTTGCTAAATTATTTTTCCCATAATTATACCATGTATTATTTTCATCTAAATTATCAATATCAGCTTTTAATATTTTCCCATTTTTATAATATACAGGAATTAAATTAGGGAATGTTTCTGGATAATTACTTCCGCTTTGATCTAATGTTTTTTTATCTCCTTGATGTGCTTTAATTACTAACTTTGCTTTAAATATTTGATTCATATATTCATTTCCTGCATCATAATCTAACCATAATTTTACTTTATATGTTGCTCTATTTTTTTCTTCTAAATTAGCATTTTCATCTATATATTTATCATTTTCTAAATTTTTTATATCATTATCATTATATCCTGTATCATTTTTATTACTTGCAAATCTTATATGACTCTTAAATTCAGGATTAGTTGATGTTTCTTCAATATAAACATCGTAATAAGCTTCTATTGTTCCATTGTTAATTACAGAAAATGATAACTCTTTTTCTTGTTTCATTCCTTCTTCATCTGACATTGGATACATATTATCAATATTTAAGTTTTGAGTTAGACCATCTTCAAATTCTACATTTAAAGCTCCAACTGATATTGTATAAGGATTCTCACTTTCCTTTGTTACTTTTAAAACCGCATAACTTGTTCCAAATAATAAAATTATACTTAAACTTATCATTAATATTATTATATTTCTTTTTTCCATATAGCCCCCAATTAAAAAACACTTAAAAGACTTGGTCTATAGACCAATCCCTTAAGTGTTATAGTTTTATTATTTATTTTATTATTTGTCTTAGAAAATCTTTTTTCTAAGCCCCCCCCATGGTTGACAAATTGTTAACCTTTTTTAGTTTGTTCATACTATCAACTACCTTTCTATTTTATATTATCACATTTATTTATTTTTGAAAATATTATTTTTCTTTTATTGTTACAAATTAATAAAAAAATCACCTTATTTTTATGGGTGAATTAATATTATTATTTATAACTCTATAATAAAAGTATCACCTAAACAACATGCTTAGGTGATTATCAATTTAAAAATTGGGGTTCTTAAACATTAAGGGGTGATGAAGTAAAATTCATCACTTTTTTAGGTTTTCTAAAAATATTGGTAATTATCAAAATTTTAGCTTTAAAATTATTAAAATTTTTATAACCAAAAGCAATCCTTTTAATTAGCTTACAAGTATTATTATTTCTTTCCATTACTCCGTTACTATAAGGCAGTTCTAGTGTATTTTTAATATAACAACTAAATTCTTTTAAAGTATTTAAAGAGGTTATCATATATTCAGAAATATTTTGATATTCCTTATTTATTATATTTTCAAGTAATTTATAATTTTTTCTTTGTAAAGAATATAATATACTTTGATATAAATCATATGTTGCTTTTAATTCTTCATTTTGTTCTAACAAAT
>CANRJE010000059.1 GCA_947630865.1 uncultured Bacilli bacterium
GTAAAAATTTCTACAAAATTTTATTACAAAGTGGATTTTACCTATTCAAACTGGAATTTACTTTTGCAATTCAGCCTCTTTACTATAATTAGCATTTTTTTTGTTTAATTCTTTATGTATTCCTGTTGCTAAAAGTTTATTATTTTCTAACATTATAACTTGATTTACAAAATCACTTTCAATTATTTCTTTATTTTTGGTAATAACTACTATTGTATTATCTGAAATCATCATTTTTAAAGCATCTAAAACTTTTACGCTTATGTCATGACTTAAATAGTCGAATGTTTCATCAAATAACATTATTTTAGTTCTTTTCAATAAAACTCTAATAATAGCTAAAACATATTTTACATCATTATTTATATTAGTTGCATCAGTTAATAAAACTGTATCATAACCTAAATCTAAGGCCATTATATAATCATGAATATTAAATTCTTTGCAAAGGGATACAATGTTTTCAAAGTTAGCATCAAAGATACTTAAATTATCCCTGATACTCATATTAAAGAAGGTTGGATTTTTTCTAACAGCACTTATTATGTTACCAATTTGCTTAGAATCATACTTGGAAATACTAGTATCATCAACTAAAACGCTTCCTTCGTGTTGTCTATTATATCTTAAAAGTAAATCAAATATTCCTGTTTTTCCACTTCCTGATGCTCCTGTTATAACTGTAAATGTATTTGGTAAAATTTTAAAGCTTACATTATTCAAAATAGGATCTTTTTTATTGCCATATAAAACATTTTTAAATTCTATTTGTCCTGCTATTTTATTTTTTTCTTCAACCTCACCATAATTGCTACTTGCATATTGGAATAGTTTATGGATTCGAAGTCTTGCAATTTTAACATTTATTTTGCTTTCAAAAAGAGTAATAATTGATGTATACAATGTATTAAGTTTAGCATAGTAATTATAAATGATTGTTAAAACTCCAATTGTTGTTTCTCCTCTAGCAATTAAGGATACGCCTATTACTAAAGCTATAACTTGAAAAATATCAATTAATCCAAGGGATACTTGCTTTAAGTTATACTTATCAATATTTAATTTATCATTCCATTTTAAATAATCTGTAACGTTATTTAAAGTTCTAGTTCTTGCAACATTGAAAATATTAAAGCCTTTTATTTCTTTAACTGATAAAAGTAATTCTTGAAATAAACTTATTCTTTTATCATGTCTATTTTTTCTTTCTCCATTCGTTCTTGCAATAATCGGATTAAAAGTAATCAAAAGGAATAATACAATTAAGCAAACAAATAGGGTTACATATCCTATAAAAACATTAATAGTAAAAAAGTATATAACAATAAATATAGCTTCTAATATTTCAACAATCCGAATAACCATTGTAGCATAATAATCACTTAAAGTTTCAAAATCTTCGCTCATAATGTTACTATATTCTGATAAGCTAAATCTTGATAAACTATAAAGTGAATTATTACATGTTTTAGAAAGTCCTAAATCTAAATAGGTTTTATATAAATTGGAATATAATTTATAGTATGTAATCTGATTAATAATTTCTGTTATACGATATAAAACGGTAAAAACAAAGAACATTATTAGCATTTGATAAGCCATATCAAAATTACCTAAAGTAATAGAATCAATGGCATAACTATAATAAATCGGAATCGCTAGTAAGAAAATTCTTATAAATAAACTGCTTATGAATTTAATAATAAAATGCTTTTTATTTTTTAATAATACTCCTCTATTCTCTTCCTTTGTCATTTAACACCTATTGTCCACCATTAATCGTCCAAGTTTTAATAACATTACAGTTATCACTAGTTGGAACAGGATTTGGTATATTTACTTTTAAAATTATAGGAACTTTAAAGGCTGAACCAAAGCATAAACAATAACCTGGCTGTAAAGCTTTTTGTTTTTCAACAATTTCTTCAGTAATGTTTGGTACCATCTTACCTATATATTCAATATCTCTTGGGTGAGTTGTTTTAAAGATTAGGAAATTAGCACATTGAGACATAACGGTTTCGGAAAGTTCTACTGGTCTTTGAGAAATAAGTGTTAATAAAACACCATACTTACGACCTTCTTTAGCAATTCTATCAAAGATATTATATCCAATTAAATCAATGTCTTCTCCACTTTTTATATAACGATGTGCTTCTTCAACAATTAAATTAAATGGAACAGTTGCTCTATTTTGTAATGCTTTTGTATATTCAAATATTATTCTTGAGAATATTTTAACGATAACTTTAGCTATGCTATCATCTATATCTTCCAAATTAATATTTAAAATTTGATACTTTTGCCCATTTTGAATTACTAAACTAGATAAATATTCTTCAACTCCTATAAAGTTTGGATAATCAAAGAATTTTTTAACATCGCTTATTATTAAAGAGTGTAATTTTACTTTAACAGCAATACTATCTCCATAGGTATTATCATTATTTAACCAGTTTTCACTTATCAATGTAAAGTTTAATGCTTTCTCTAAATCTTCTAATGTATATTTATTGAAAGTCGTTGGTTCATAATTATCTAAACTAGGGTCAACAAATGAAGCAATATATTGTGAAATTAGAATACTTTCGGTAAAGTTTCCTTGGCTATCAACATTAAAACACTCTCTAAATTTTCTAGTGTAACCTGCTCCTTTTACATCTGCTTCCATATTAAATTCATTGGTGGTACAAGTATTAAAAATATCAAATATATCATTTCTTTTAGTACCTGGCATTTTATTAGAATAAAAAATAGATAACATCGCTTTAGCAATAATATGGTTTTTGTATTTATAACTTACTTCATCTGTTAAAGAGAAAATTTTAGCTAATTTTATCATTCTTTCAAGAAGTGTTAATTGACTTACTTTTTCAAGGCGTAATAAAAGAGCTAAATCATCAATATTTAAAAGCCATACAGGAATAGATAATTTTTCATAATTATTATAACCACTTGTTGTTATAACTTTAAAATGATAATTAGGATTTAATTCATTTAAATTGTTAAAAGCATTTATATATTCACCATTGTTATCAAAAAGAACCATTGTTGCTTTATAAGGATAAAAATTAGGCGTCTTAAAAAGGGTTTGAATAACACTCGTTGTACCATAACTTTTACCACTTCCAGAGTTACCAAGAATTGTTAAATGGTTACTAAATAAATCATTGATACTTGCATAAACTGGTTTATTATTATAAAAAGGACTATAACCAAAACTCATATTTCCAAATTCATTTTTACCAGTAATCATTATCATTTCATTTTCAGCTAAAAAACGGATTTTGGAAGTTAAACTAGGTTTACTAATAATACCACCTTGAAAAACACCATTGATTACTTCTCCAATAAATCTTGTTTCAACAATATCATCATGCACATATTCAACTTCTCCTACAACTTGTCTGTTGGATTCATCAATAAAAACTAAATGTTGATTGATTAAATTAGTTCTAATTTCACCATTAACTTTAACATGTGCTCCATGATCACTAATATACACTATTTTTTCAAACATTTTATCCTCCTATAATAAATCTTTTATTGCCTTTTTTACCCCACTATCATCTATATTATCAATTATAGCATTTATTTTTTCTTTTTTATAGTATAATTTCAACTTTTTTTCATAATCTTCTAATTTTTCTTCAATAATTTTTAATTGTTTAAAACAAGCATTTCTACTAATTCCATATTTTTCACTTATTTCTCCATAAGATAAGTTATTAAAGTAATATTCTTCAAAATAAGTTTGCTGTTTTTCTGTTAATAAAATTCCATATAAATCATATAAGTTATTTAAATAAATTAATTTTTCCATTACATCATATCCTTAAATAAACCATAGATATATTTTTCAATATCAAATGACTCTAAATCGTTAACTTTTTCACCTAAGCCTATATATTTAACAGGAATATCAAGTTCTTCTTTAATAGCAAGAACAATTCCACCTTTTGCTGTACCATCAAGTTTGGTTAAGACAATTCCTGTTATATTAGTTATTTCTTTAAAGTGTTTAGCTTGACTTATTCCGTTTTGACCAGTTGTTGCATCAATTACTAATAATGTTTCTTGTGGTGCTTCTTCTATTAAAGAACCTATTACTTTGTTCATCTTTTCAAGTTCTTTCATTAGGTTAACTTTATTTTGTAATCTACCTGCTGTATCGATTAAAATAACATCAATTCCTTCTTCTTTGGCCTTTTTAACTCCATCATAAATAACACTAGAAGGGTCACTTCCTTCTTTACCTTTGACAAAACTAGCATTAACTTTTTTACTCCATTCTTCAAGTTGCTCTATAGCTCCAGCTCTAAAGGTATCCCCTGCTACCATCATGACACTTTTTCCTTCATTAATTAATTTATTAGCAATTTTACCAATCGTTGTTGTTTTACCTACGCCATTAACTCCTACAAATAAAATAACAGTTGGTCCATTAGGATTAAAATTAATTTTATTAGTTAAAATAGAATTATCAACATAAATAATAAATAATTCATCAACAATTACTTCTTGTAAATAATTTAAATCAGTAATATTTTCAGTTTTAACCCGTTTTTTTAATCTTTCAATAAATGATAAAACAGTATTAACTCCAATATCAGCCATGATTAAAATATCTTCTAATTCCATAAAATATTCATCTGTTATTTTTTTTGTACGATTATTTAAACTAATTAATTTATTAACAAAATTATCTCTTGATTTACTTAACCCTTCATCATATAATTTAATAACTTCTTTTTCATGTTCTTTTTCCTTTTTCTTCTTTTTTTCTTTTTTATCTATTTCTTTATTTTCTATTTTTATTTCTTTTTCGTTATCTACTTCATTATCATTTTCTTTAATTTCTTCTTTTTTAAATAAGTTTTTAACTTTACTAAATATTCCCATATTCCCTCCATTGATATCAAAAGTATAACATTATAAGTAAAATAAGTAAATAAATCTAAATTATCCTATCATATAATTTATATAAGTACTGAACAGCATTTTCTAAAAAGAAATAATGTCTTACATAAAGAATTAAAAAGATAATTACCATAAAACATGGAATTATAAAATAAGGAAATAAGATACTTAAAAAAATGAAAATAAGTGTGAATATTGCATAGAATAAAGTAACTAATAAATGAATTAATCTTTCATGTTGAAAATACATGATTTTTTCTTTTAAAATCATCTTTTCTTTCTCTGTGAATTTTTTATTTTCATTTAATTTAGTTTCTAATTCGTTAATATAATCTTTAATATATTTTTTCATAATTCTCCTTTATAACATGGAAAGTATAGCATTGAAAAGCTACTCTGTCAACTTAAAAAATTCATTTTTTTATTATATTTTATTGATTAAAAAATACCACTTTGCTATAATAATTAATGATTATATTATGATTAATGAAGGTGATTATTTAGTTATGAAAGATAATGATAAGAAGGAAAAATCTTTAAATAAAACTAATAACACTGGTTCTAATAAATCTACTAGTGTTAAAAAAAATAATACTAATAAAAATAAAAAATATCCCTATAAAAAAAATAAAGGAAAATCTAATTCCAATAATCAGAAAAATTCTAATAAAAAGACAAGTAATTCTAATAAATCTTTAAAAAAAGATGATACAAAAATAGAAAAGGCAACTAAAGTTGAAGAAGAAGTTAAGGATACTGAGGCTGAGATAAAAGAAGTAACTGAGTCTAAAGAAATAGAGCCTACTGTTCAAGAAAATACTAATACCAATACTAATACCAATACTGATTTACAACCAGCAAAAAAGAAGTCAAAGAAAAAAGTAATCTTAATGATTTTATCAATTATTATGTTTTTAATAGGAATAACACTTGTTATTTTCTTTACTCAATTTGGCCTTTTAAAAGAAGTTTATATTGAAGCTGGAAGCGAAAAAACAATTAATTTAAAAGATTTTTATAAAAAAGGAATTGTTGTTTATAAGTCATCTATTGTAAGTGAAATTGAAGAACTAAATTTAAGAGAAGTAAAAGATTATGATATTAAAATTAAAGTTTTTAATAAAGTTAAAACTATAAAACTTAAGGTTGTTGATACTACTCCTCCAAAAGTTAAATTTAAAGACTTTACTTCTAATATTAATTATGAAATTAATCCTGATGATTTTATTGAAACAAAAGAAGATGTTTCAGAAATGGAAACTAAAGTTATTAATCCTCCAACAATTGATGATTATAATGATTATAAGGTTACTATTTCAGTAAAAGATAAATATGGAAATGAAACGAAAGCAACTAAAAATTTAAGAATTTCTTTGTTTAAAGAAGAATTTAATCTAGAATATGGAAATAAACTTAAAAAAGAAGATATTTTATTTGATTTAGAAAAAGGTCAAGATTATATTAATCAAGAAGATATTGATAAAATAAATAATTCTAATGTTGGAGATTATGAAATTAAAGTTACTGTTAATGATATTGAATTTACATCTAAAATTATTGTAAGAGACACGAAAGCTCCTGATTTAGTTCTTAAAAATATCACGATATATGATGACCAACAATTGCCAAGTAAAGATAGTTTTATAAAAAGTGTTAAAGATGCTTCAAAATATACTGTTGAATTAAAAACGAGTATGACTAAAAAATTAGGTAATCAGGAACTAACATTTGAAGCAGTTGATGAACATAACAATAAAGTTACAAAGAAAGCAACACTTTCAATTATTAAAGATACAGTTGGTCCAAGTATAAATGGTCTTTATAATATGAGTGTTAATAAATATTCTAAACCTAATTATTATTCTGGAGTTTCAGCTTATGATGCTAAAGATGGAAAAGTAAGTTTTACTGTTAATTCAAGTAAGGTTAATACTAGTAAATATGGTACTTATTATGTAACTTACACAGCAGTTGATAAGGCTGGTAATAAAACAACAAAATCAAGGAAAATAACGGTTAATCATGATGCAAGTGATACAAGTGCTAAAGTTTCTGCTGCTCTTAGTAAATCAGGAACTAACTATGAAAGTATCCGTCAATGGATTATGAAAAATGTTAGATATTCAAGTGGCAATAGCAGTGATCCTGTTTGGTATGGTTTAACTAATTATTCAGGTAATTGTATCGTTCATGCATACTTATATCAAGCTATGTTAAATAAAGCTGGTTATCAAACAAAGATAATTTATACAACTGATAAAACACATTATTGGGTTATGATTTATTTAAATGGTAAGTGGTGGCATACTGATGCAACTCCAACTTCAAGACATAAAATGATAAGTAAAGCAAATGATGAAGAACGTTTTAAACATTTACAAGGTAGAAATTGGGACCGCAATAAATGGCCAAAGGCAGGATAAAAATGATTAAGTTTTTTAAATTCTTCACCTTTTTACTAGTATTTGCTTTAAGTTTTTATCTTCTAAATAAAATATTTGAACCAAAATATAAAACTAGTTTACTTGAAGGTTCAATGACAAGTGATTATTATAAATCACTTAAAAATCATGAAGTAATCTTTATAGGTGATTGTGAAGTTTATGCTAATTTCTCCCCTCTTGAAATGTATCAAAATTATGGTATTACTGCTTATGTAAGAGGAAATAGTCAACAGTTAATTTGGCAATCATATGGAATTTTAAAAGAAACTTTAAAATATGAAATACCAAAAGTTGTTGTTTTGAATATTGCTTCTTTAAAAACAAGTGAACCAGAGAAAGAACCGTATAATAGACTTATGTTAGATAAAATGAAATGGAGTAAAGAAAAAGTTGAAATAATAAAGGCATCTATGTTGGATAGTGAAAATTTTCTTGATTATGTTTTTCCTATTTTAAGATATCATAGTCGTTATAATGAATTAACTTTTGATGATATAAAATATTTATTCATAGATGAACCAGTTACTTATGAAGGTTATTTATTGAATAAAGAAATTAAACCCTATACTAATTTACCTGTTAAAAGACGTTTACCAAATTATAAGTTTAAAGACAAAGTTATAGACTATCTTGATAAAATAAGAGAGTTATGTAACGAAAATAATATTGAACTTGTTTTAATAAAAGCCCCTAGTCTTTACCCTTATTGGTATGATGAATACGAGGAACAAGTTCAAAGTTATGCTAATAAATATAATTTAAAATATTTTAATTTGATAAATGATATAGAAGAAATAGGTTTAGATTTTAGTACAGATACTTATGATGGAGGATTACATTTAAATTACTATGGTGCTAAAAAGTTATCTAATTATTTTGGAAAAATTTTAAGAGATAATTTTACTTTAACAGATTATAGATATAATTTAGAAGTTAATGATATTTACACAAAGAAATTAATAGATTATAATAATGCTATAAGGAGTGATAATTAATGAAAAAGAAATTTATATTTTTATTTATACTATTAACTTGTTTAATATTAACTGGTTGTAATGATAATAATAAAAAAAGTGAAACATCTACAGTTGATAACGTTTACTCATTTACAGATAATGGACATGATTTTATCCTAGGTAAAGTGTTCGATGAAAAAGAACTTGGAGAAAGTAGTTCTTATTCTGAAACAGTTAGCTGTGCTTCCCAAGGAACTGATAAGACTTATACCTATCCACATTTTGAAGTTAAAACTTATAATGATGGAGAAAATGATAGAATTTTATCCATCTATCTAATTGACGATGAAGTAAAAACCAAAGAAGGAATTAAAATAACCGATTCTTTTTCTGATATGACTAACGTTTATGGAACTGATTATGAAACTAAAGATACTTTATATATTTATACTTTAGGTAAAACAAAACTTGAATTTATGGTTGAAAATGATATCATAACTTCAATAGAATATGTCTATGATATTGAACTATAAAAAGTGATAAAAATAGTATTTACACACTAAAATTTATCACTTTTTTTGTTTTAATTTTAAACGATTAAAGTATAATTTTTTATTTTAACTTTTTTATCAGTTTTTTTGATAATTATGATATATTTATAACATCTCATAAGATAGAAGGAGATGTTATAAATATGAGA
>CANRJE010000060.1 GCA_947630865.1 uncultured Bacilli bacterium
TTTCTCGGCATAAAATCACATTAAGACAATTATTATAGCTATTCAAAAGTTGCACTTGACTTTTTAATTAATAAATTTATTATAATCCTTACCACTTAAACAACAATTTAAATAGGAAGCAAAATCGCTATGAAGAATAGGCTTTTCAAATTCTTTTATCAAAATACAATTAAGTTCTTCTTCTTTTATATTAAATGTTTTTAAAAATTCTCTATATTTATTTATTTGATAATTAAGAAGTTCTTCTAAACTATTGAATTTATGAATACCTTGATTCTTAAAGTCTGCAACTTCAAACCAATTCCATGTATTTCCTTCTTGATACACTAAAAAAGCATGTGTAGGGTAGGGGTTAACATAATCAAGATTAACGATTTCAAAATATGTTTTTACAATATAACCATGTTCCTTAAACCAACATCTTGCTAATTCAGTTTGATCATAACAATTACCATATCCCGTTCTTAAAATATCTTCTTTAGTTTCTAAAATATATTCTTCTTCAAATACTAAATTGAAATCTTTATCTTCCGTTTTATGAACTTTACCATTTTTTCCAAGATAACCATATTTTATATTATACATCATAAAATGAAGTAATTCTATAGGAGTCTTTATATTTTTATATTCTAAATCCATACTATTTCTCTTTCATTGTTAAATAATCATCTCTTGTTATCTCAATACAGTATTCATCATAAAATTCTCCATTATAAAAACATGCATCACGATACTTTCCAGCCACCGTATAACCAGCCTTTTTAGCCGATTTTAAAGATGCCTCATTAAATGAATATATTCCAGAATATATACTTTTAGCATTTAATATTTCAAAAGCAAACTTAGTTACTAACTTTAAAGCATCTGTTCCATATCCTTTACCCCTATCTTCTATATCACCAATAAATCCCCCTATATGAAATCTTCTTGAAACGGAATCTTTAATATCTAATCCATAACTACCAATCAGTTTATTATCACTCTTTCTAATAATCATAAAATTATGATTTTCACTCTGACTAGCATGTTCTAACCATTCTTTCTCTTTCATTTCTGTTAATGAATATTTAAAATTTCCTATTCCTCTTGCTAAAGTTTCATCATTTACCCATCTAGTAAAAGTTTCTAATTCATCTATACTAATAGGAGCTAAGTAAATTCTTTCACTTTCATATTTCTTATAATACATAAATCCTCCAACCAATCATATTATAACAAATTTTAATAACTTTGCAAAAAAAATGATGAATTTTATTTCATCATTATTTTAAACTATTTTATTCTTCTGTTTCAGTATCTTCTAAATCACCTACAACTGAAGCTAAACTAAATCTATCATCAGATGCTTCAATTGAATTAACATAACTTGTTTTAGCAGAATTAATTATCTTAACTGCTTTTTCTAAAATTTTATCATCATATACATTATTTTTAGTATAACCAGTTATTGCCCAAACATTACTATTATCTAGACTTGTATAAGCACCTGTTATTTTTTTATTGTTAACAGTATCAAATAAATGATAAACTAACAACTCTTTTCCACCATAAGTATTAAATTTTGAATTTTCAATATTATAACCAGAACTACTAAAACTATAATCAAGTTTACTTTTATAATTTTTCACAATACTATAACTACCAGATACTGATTCTAAAAGAAAATACCAATTCTCATCTGCATCAATAATTTTTAAATAATCTTTATTATTTTCATATAACATATTAGAAGGAATCTCTAAAGAATAATTTTTAAAATAAATAGTATTTTTAGAGATAGCTATTCCACCATCTTCATTACCTAAAAATTTTATTCCTACGTATCCACCTATAATTACTAATAAAATTACAACAATACCAACAATAGAAATAACTAAATTTTTTGTTGATTTATTATTATTATAATTATTTTGATTATTATTGTTATTCATGTTGTTCATATTGTTTATATTACTTCTAAACTCTTCACCAGTATTTGAATTAAAATTATTATTTGGATTACTATTAATTCTTTCTGGTCCAAAGTTACTATTTTGAGTATTAGTAACTCTTTCTTGATTAACATTATTATTTGGATTATTATTAACATTTTCTTGATTAAAATCATTACTTGAATTGAAATTAGCATTATTTACTTCATGATTAGAATTATTATTTCCATTAAAAGTATCTTGATTTAGAGGTTTAATCTCATTATTTTCATTTATACTTTCATTAATTGCACCACAATTTTTACAAAATTTATCATTTATTTCTATTTTAGCTCCACATTTTCTACAAAACATTTTTATCACACTTCTTTCTATATTTTTTCTTCATTTATAACTACATTTGTAACTTCTTTTATTAATTTGTCATTAATTTGTTTATTATTACCATCTATTTCAATAGTTAAATAATAATCTCCCATTTGATAGAACAAAATCTTTTTATTTACATAATACTTATTTTTATTAACTACATTTGTATATCCTCCATCATAAGCAATAAAAGTTTTATTATTTATTTCTATATTACTAGTTTGTTTTAATTCATTATATTCACCATAAATTGAAAGTAGTAATTTATTCATATTATCTATTTGCTTCTCAATTTTAGTTTTACTTAAAGTATAGTTAATTTGATATTCATATAAATTATCTTTTTTATTATAATTTAATCCAAAATATCTATAAGAATATATATTTTGATTCTTATCAATTTCTTTATAACTATTAGGTAATTTTACTTTAATACTATATATTTTATCTTTAGTTTGATTACTATACTCTTTTAATTCAGAAACTAATAAATCATCTTCTTTAGTATTTTTTATATAACTTGAATAATTTTTACTTGAATTAACTTTAATCATTGTAATTAATTCCTTAGGTATAGAAACATCTTTAGAAGAAATAGTAATCACAAAAATATGATTATTATTTAATTCATAAATTAATTCTATATTTTCTTCTAATCTTTTATATTCAACACTTTCTAATTTATCATTTAAAGTTGTTGCCTTATTGTAGTAATAACTATTCTTATATATATAATTAAATTCTTTTTTATCTAGTTTGTCAAGACTTTCTTCATATGAACTATAATCTTTATCTTCTTTATAAGTTTTATATTTATAAGTTAATCCTTTATTTGTATCATCTTTTATATATTCATAAATATTACGATTATAAATCATTGTATTTATCTTTATACTACCTTTTTCTAAATCTTGAAAAGTAAAACTAGAAGCAATTGATGAAAAATTATCAAGTTTAAAATTGCTAGGAAGTTGATAATTAACTAAATAATTATTACTTGCTATTTCATAATTATTTGTATCTTTAAGTAAATTTTTAACTTCAATGTTTTCATCATATTTAATCTTTTTAGTAGAAATATCTAAAGAACTATTATAATTAAATTGTTCCTCTTTTAAATAAAAATTATAAACTATATTATTGAAACTATCTAATAAAATATCAAAAACATCTTCTTTAGCTTCTAAACAAATAATAATTAAACTATCACTTTTTTTAAAACTATTTATTAATACTTCACTATTGAGACTTTCATATAAAGCTTTATACCCATCATACTGATTCTTAGTTAATTTACTATCTTCTTCGGTAATTAATTTATAATCTTTATTCTCTTTAAGTTGATAAAGTATTTTTGATTTTAATTCTTCAAAAGATAAATATTTATTATCATCATCTAAAATAATTCTTTTAATAGTTATAATTCCATCATCATTATGTTTTAAAGTAATTTTATCTTTTGATTTTGAAGTAATTTTCCAACTATTATCATAAGCTAAATAATAAGTATCATTCTCCATTTCCTTTAAAGTTATTTTTTTAGGTATCAAAAAATATATTGCTAACCCTAAAATTATAATAACTATAAATAAAATTATTAAATTCTTTTTATTTTTTATTACTTTCTTCATAATTTCACCATTACAACAATTAAATAAGAAAACTCTTCCATTACTATAACTTTATATTTTCCATTCTCATAAACTAATTTTTTAGGACTATTTAAAATTTCTTTATAGTTTTCTTTTAATAATTCTTCTCTAAAAGGTGTTATTAAAGTCATACTAGACATATAATTTGATATATTATTTTTATATCTTAAACTTACAATATTATCTTTTAGATTAGCTTTTATTAATTCTAATTTTATAGTATTTTCAATATCTCCAATTTTTTTATATTCTAAAAAGTCTTCTTTAGATATATTATTTTTTATTTGTTCTTGATTATTAGTTCCATAATAATATTTATCTTTTAACTCTTGAAATGAAATAGTTTTAATGGTAGAAAAATCATAATTTTGAAATTTATTTGCAATTTCTCTTAAAACATTTAAATTATTTCCTAAAGAAGTCATTCCACTTTCTTTAATAATTCCAACAACTTCACCATTTTCATTGAAAAGAGGACTACCAATCGCTGTTTCTTTTAAAGATATAGAAGTTTCTATGTTATTTTTATTAGATAATACTATACCTGTTTGAATACTTATATTAACTCCTGATTGACTGCTTAAACTTATTAAAGGATCTTCTTCTTTTATATCATCTTTAGAAAGTTTAATACTACTTTTAGTTTTATCTGTTAATTTTAAAATTGCAATATCAAATTCAGGATTAATTGTTACAATACCATCTATTTCATATTCTTTTGAATCACCACTTAAAGTTATATATTGAGATGTTTCTAAAGCTTTATTTAAAAAACTCCAAGTAGTTATAACTAAACCATCATTTATAATAAAACCATTAGCTTCCGTTTCTATCGTATTATTATAAAAGGCTCTTAAATAAATAAGATTATCTTTATTATTATCATAAATTTTATTTAAGGTTTCATCTTTTAAATTACTTGCTTTAGAGTAATCATAAATTGAATTTAAATTAGTACTTTTTATTATGGATTTAGTTTTTGTAAGTTCAAGTTGTTCTATTTGATTTAAATAAGTATTTGTATCTTCTCTAGTTTCACCATATAAATAATATAATTTATATTCGTCATTTAATTTTTTATAAAAATAATATAAAGTAAGAGAAGTATTTTGATACTCATATTCTAAAGGATTGTCTTCTTTTTCTACTTTCATTTTAACATCTGGTAAAAATACTTTACTTCCAATAAAATTGTTACTTTCAAAAACTTTTATATCTCCATAAGAACTATAAATGACATTTAATTCATTTAATTTATTAAAAACACTTGGAAGAGAAGTTCCAGATATAATATCATCTTTATACTCTTGACTTTTTTCATCATACCCAGTATAAGTACTATCATCTTTTGGTATATTAGGATTATATCTTAAATTTAAAAAATCTTGATGTCTTTTATAATAATTTTCACTAGTCTCAGAAGTATTATTGACTTCTCCTAATAATAAAGAGGTTGTTTTTTTACTTAATAAAATTATTTCTTTTTCTAACTCTTTTTGAATATTATTTTCTTTTATTTCAATATTGTATTCTTTATTAAATTCTTTAAGTATATAATTCGTTTTTGTATTTAAGTTTTCAGAAACAGTATCAATACTAAAACCAAATGTTTTATTACTTGCATATACTGTAATAAAAGTTAAAGAAATTATTAAGGTAATTATAAATATTATTTTTTTCATTAATTACCTCCATTTAACTTCTGCTTTAAAACTCTAACTATATAAATACTAGCTAGAGTCGCATTATCACCATTTAAATAAACATCATGAAAAGCTTCAGCTATTGTTTCATCATATATATAATTTCCATTTTCATCTTTAGCCATAGCATATATAGATATTGTTCTTCGAAAATCATCAAACGATATATTACTATTAGTATCTTTTTTATAGTTTCCATAAGCCTCTTGCAAAAGACTTAAAGAAAATGTTCCTACACTAAAATCCTTTAACAAATCATAAAATTTATCATATTCTTTTTCATCAATTATTAAAGTTGAATCAATATTTTTTGATTTCATCATAGCTAAATAAGATATGTAATGGCCAAGTTCATGAGCTAAAGGTGCTAACTTATTAGAATTTTTGGGAAACCAACCTTCTTTTGATGAATAATCGGTACTTTTTTCTAATTTTTTTTCATTAAGAAAGTATGAATCGTTTAATAAAACTTGTGTTTTTATAACCGAAGGTAATTGACTTGAAGTATTAGCATATGTAAAAGGAAAGGCTGGCATAAAAGCAGCAATCGTTGCATCTTCAGTAGCAACTCCTTCGTTAGCTCTTTTTAACGTTAAATTAGTAAGATAACCTCTTGCTCCAGGATATTCTTTATAAATTTTATCAATAACAGAAATTAATTCTTTAGCAAATTCATAATCCATTTCACATAAATTAACAGCTGTTATGTTATATTTCGATATCATTTCATTTTCAATTTCTTGAATTTTACTAGGACAATTATTTTTTTGATTGATGGAATCTTCTTTAATTAACTCATCTGCATCTTTTTTAGTTTCTATAGTTACTCCATAATAAACATTATCATATTTAATAACTGTACTATTAGAATTATAATTATAGTTATTAGATGTATTTTCAAAATTATTTCCATAATCATAGTCACTGAAAAAATAAGCAATCTTAGACTTTAAAGTTATAGAAACACCTGTTATTACTAATATTAAACCAATTATAAATACAAAAAAAGCAATTAATTTTTGAGTATTAATCTTTGACAGCATATTAAACATACTATTTATCTCCTATTATATTTTTAGGATACCATAAATTTTTGCTTTTCTCAATAAGATATTAAAATTTAGTTATATAAATTTTCTACTCTGAACTAATTACTAATTCTTTATACCCTGTTTTATTATCTATTTCTCTTTTAAAATTATAAGAAGCTAATTCAAGAATAACAATTTCAGCAGTTGTATCAATTAAAGAACCTTCTTCTAAATGACCACCATAAGTTTTTAAAGAAGAGTCTGAAACAGAAATATGAACATGAATGCCATTCAAAGATAAAGTTCCAGTAATTGATGTTATTTCTAAATTCTTTTTTATTTTTATTATTTTTTTAGCTCCAGCATTTCTTATAACTACTTCTAAAAGGGAACCAACTCCTGATACAATAACCCCAGCTTTAATATTATTTTCTTTTGTAAATTTTTCTAATTCCTTTTTTAAATCTTGACCTTTCGTTAATCTAAAAGCATATTCTTTCATAAAACCACCATATCTATTTTTTTAGATTTTTATATTATAATTTTTTTATATTTGTTCTCATTCTCTCATGATAACCATGTTTACTATAAAAATTAATTGCATTAGTATTATACGAAAACACATCTACTAAAACATATTCACAGTTATTATTTTTAAAATATTCTTCCATTTTCTTTATTAATTTTTCTCCAATACCTTGATTTCTAATTTTTGAAGTAACAATTAATTCTGTTATAATTCCACGTTTAGGACACTTATAATCTAAATAATCATATTTAGAATATGCTGGAATTATCCCCATTATTAAACCTAAAATCTTACTATCTTCTATTGCTAGATAACATTTACCATTATTGTTTTTAATATTTTCTAAATCAACTAATGCCATCTTTTCATAATATTCTTCATGAACTATATCTAAATTATCCTTATCTATTGAAACAATATATTCTTCAAGTTCTAATAATAAATCTCTAACATTATTTAAATATTTAGTTTCATATTCTATTATTTGCATAAATAAACTCCTTATTTTATAATCATTTTCTATAATAATTTTTATATTTTTTACTAGAACCATATGTTCAGTCCAATCTCATATTATCCTTATTTATAGCATTTATAGTATTATTGTTATTTTCAAAAAGAGGAATTTCTTAACATTCGTTTACCAACCTAATTACATAATTTTTTTATTATTCAATCAACTTATTCTCATTAACTTGTTTTTGTAACAACTCTAAATCTTTAAGACTTTTGTTATCTTTTAAGGCTTCCATTTGTCTTCTTGCTGAATTATTTAATCTGATAAGTCTTTCTCTTTGGGAAACTTTTTCTTCAATTAACTCTTCATTTATATTTTGTAAATTATTTAATATTACTAAATGCAGTAGATCTGTATAATCTCTTATATTTCCATTTTCTGCAAGTTCTGAATTACTTTCTCTCCATTCTTTTGCAGTCATTCCAAATAACGCAACATTTAATACATCTGCTTCTTCTGCATATACATATTGTTTTTGTTTTTCAGTTAAAGTAGGAACTATGCATTTCTTAATTGCATCTGTATGGACAACATAATTAACTTTTGATAAAAGTCTAGTAGCACTCCACTCAACTTTATATTGATAAGCTTCATTTGTTTTTAATCTTTCAAATTCCGTTATTAAATATAATTTAAATTCAGGGCTTAACCAACTTGCAAATTCAAAAGCTATGTCATGATGGGCAAAAGTGCCTTTACTATATTTTCCACTACTTGGGATAATACCAATAGCATTAAAATTCTTCTTCCATCTATTTGGAGTCATAGTAAATCTATTATATGGAACTTCAGCAATTTTAATTCTGCGGGATTCCACGGAATTAAAATTTTCATTGTTAATTTCTTCCCATAAACTATAATAATCAAAAGAATTTTTATTAGACATCCAATTTCTTATTACTCCAGATGGATCTTCGGGATTTGCATATTTTGCTAAATCTGTTAGAAAAATATAATTAATATTCCCAACTCACATTATTCCAATTTTATTTTCTTTTACCATTTATCTTGGCAACTTCAAATTGAAATTGATAAATCTTTCCCCTTTTTCTTACATTAATATCATCTCCCTTTCTTATTTTGATTAACTTATTTTTTTGTTAAATTTCAAAATTTTTCCATAAAAAACGTCAACAAAAATGTTAACACTTTTCTAAACTGTAACCAATTCTTTTTTTAATAATTCAATAACCAAATTAATTGCAT
>CANRJE010000061.1 GCA_947630865.1 uncultured Bacilli bacterium
TGTACAAGATAGTGGCTTAAGAAATTATGTAAAATTTAATGATGAAATGTGGAGAATAGTAGGAGTATTTGGGGATAAAATAAAAATAGTAAAAGATATGCCTTTAACAACAGGAATACCAGAAAAGTATACTCCAACAGACGGATTAAAATATGAATTTGGAATTATTTATGATGGTAGATATGATGATGGGGACACTTCATTGTATGAAAAAGCAAAATATAAATATACAATGTATAATGGTTTAAAAGAAGATGAAGATGGTCAAGGTTACCAATATATGCCAAATGATTGGACACATGCAGGCTTACAATATTGGCTAAATGAAGCATACTATAAAACAATCAAACCAGAATATCAAAACATGATGGTTGATGAAACATACTATTTAGGAAATGTAACAATTGATAATAGTACATACATGGTAAAAGGAACGGCAAAAGATGTATATGGACAAGAAAGAGGAAATGTTGAATGTGATCAATCAGTAACACAGTGGAGTCAAAACCATAGTTGTAATTTATGGAAAGGCAATCAAGCAACATGGCTAGGAAAAATAAGTTTATTATATCCAAGTGACTATGGCTACGCATCAGATAACAGTAATTGGAACAAAGATATGGGAGAATACATGATAAATGGAGGTAGTTTAAATAACTGGTTATTTAACACGAATGCAGGAGCTACATGGCTTTTGTCGCCTTCCTCTTACGATCCGGATGACGCGATGTACTGGGACGACATCGGTGACGTGAGCTACATCAATGTCAATAACGGCGCGGCTCTCCGCCCAGTCGTTAATCTAAAATCCAGCGTAGTAGTAACTGAGGGAGATGGAAGTTACAATAGTCCATTTGTGATATCCGAGTAATTCATGTTCCCACGATGGCTGGGTCATCGGGGAACCGCCTTTAAATAGGTGGTTAGGGTTGAATAAAGAAAGGTAATTTATGAATAGTTTGAAAATAAGAAAAAGTGGAACTTTTTATAATGTCTTTGATAATGATTGTTATATTTTATATTTTTTCTTCAACTATAATATTAAAAATCAAAAGGTTGGATTTCCTAATTCTGCTTTAAATAAAATAATAAACAAATTAGAAGAGTTTAAGATAAACTATGAAGTAATAGGTGGAAATGAACAAAACAATTTTAAAAACTTAAATAAGTATGAAAAATATGTTTTGTTAGGAAAAGAAAAATATGAAAAAGATATAAAGTATGCAGATATAGTTGATAAATTACATAAAGCAAGTGAAGAAAAATTAGATAAAATATTAGAAAATATAGAGAGAATATTAGATGAATAATGATAAATTTAAAATAGCAAGATATGTTAAAGAATTTATATTAGGTTTAGAAGAAATAACAGTTAATTATCCTAAAAGATATTTTGAGTTAAAAGGAAGATTAGTAAATGAATCTTATAATTTATTAGAACTTATTTATTTAGCAAACTATACAGAAATTAAAAATAGAAAACCTATTCAAATTAAAGCATTAATGAAAATTAATATGTTAGATTTTTACTTAGAAGAGAGTTTTAAAAAAAAGGTAATAAGTGAAGGACAATCACTTAAAATGTGTGATAAATTATTAAAAATAAATAAAATGTTATTTAAATGGATTGATGATGAAAAATGTTAAGATAGAGAATTTATTAAAAATATATGATTTAGAGATTAGAAAAAATTGTCGTAATAAAAGAAAAATTTATATTTTTGAAAGAAATAAAATGCAAAATATAAATAATATTTGTAATATGTTAAAAGATAATACTTATTATCCTGGAAAATATAATATATTTTTAATAAGAGATCCTAAATATCGTATTGTAATGTCATTATCAATTAGAGATAAATTAATAAATCATTATATAGCAAGATATGTTTTAATACCTAAACTTGATAAGTATTTAAATAATCGAATAGTTGCAACAAGAACAGGATATGGAACAGATTATGGTATTAAATTAGTTAAGAAATATATTGAGAAGAATAAGAAATATGGTAATTTTTATATATTGAAAATTGATATATGTAAATATTTTTATAATATAGATCATGATGTATTAAAAAGTCTATTAGTTGATAAGTTAGAAGAAGATGAAATGAAAATACTATCAAGGATAATAGATTCAACAGATGAGCAGTATGTTAATTATGATATAAATAGAAAAGTGGATATAGAAAAAAAGAATAGACCAAATTTTATCTCTTCTATTAACGCTCTACCTCGTTATCAAAAGGGTAAAGGACTTAGTCTTGGTGCTATGACTAGTCAATTCTTGTCTATTTTCTATTTATATAAACTAGACAATTATATAGTACATACTTTGAAGTTAAAATATATGGTACATTATATGGACGATATAATAATAATGCACCATGATAAAAAGTATTTATATGATTGCCTAGAAAAAATTGAAATAATGTTAAAAGATTTTTATAAATTAGAAGTTAATAGAAAGAAAACAAAAATTGTTTCAAGTTATGAAGGATTTACTTTTCTTGGATATCGTTTCTTTATTAGAAATAATAAGACAATAATGAGAATAAAAAAAGATACAATTAGGAAGATAAAAAGAAGAGTAGATGAATTATATTATTTGTATAGTAATTGCTATATAAACTTTGAAAAGGTATTTTGTAGTTTAAATACCTATATGTATAGTTTTAAATATGCAAGTAATTTTAAAGTAGTAAAAATAGTTGATAAAAAGTTCTTTAATAAGATGGGTAAACTAAATATGTAAAAAATGGAGTATTGGCCTTTTGGCTTTTGTCGCCTTCCTCTAACAATCCGAATAACGCGATGAACTGGAACAACAACGGTAACGTGAACAACAACAATGTCAATAACAACGCGGCTCTCCGCCCAGACCTTTATTATTGGAATTCTATGATTAAGGTTGTAGTTTGTTAATGTAAAGGACAAGTTTATCCTTGATTTTTATCAGAAAGGAAATATAGATAGCTTAGATATTTATATCTTAGTTTAGAACTATATATGAGTATATATAATAGATATTGTTTTTTAAAGAAAGCCTATCCAGGATATGTTATATTTATTGTTAGAAAAGGAAAACTAATAACTTTTAAAAGAGATTTAAAAATAGTTAATTATAAGGGATTAGATGATTTTTTTAATAGTGGAATAAATTATATAATATTAGATGGATTGGAACCAAAAGTTTTTAATGGAACAGAAAATCATTATTTTTACTACTTTAAGGTTACTTTATTAGAGGATATAATTGATTATATAAAATATAGATAATCATTTTTTTATTATTTTGATTTTAGAATTTAAACTTGTATTTTTTAGAAAATTATTAGGTAATTCATAAATATAGTAAGTATCTTTTTTTATTAGAATTTTATTTGGAGAGAAATTTTTATAGATATAGAGAATTTTATTATCTTTAGTTGTTAATAATAAATCAATTGGTTCTTTCATAAAAAAAGTGTGAATACTTTTGGTTTTAAATCTTAGAGCTGTTTTAATGTTTTTTTTGCCCATAAAACCTTTTAATCTTTTCAAAAAAGTATTGGCAAATTCTAATTTTATTTCTTTTTTATCGACAAATAATTTCATAATTCCTCTTTACAATAACTTAAAATTAATATATCATAGAGTAATGAAATGTCAAGAAAAAACTTAGAAAGAGTGATAAAATGGCGAATTTAAATTACGATATTCCAAGTTCTGATAGAGTGACTTTTGAAGAGTACTTAAAAATTAGATTACAAGTTACAGACTTTTTAGATTCACCAGAATATCGAAATAGAAAAACTTTATATAGTTCTTTATCAAAAGTAAAGCAATTGATGATTGATGTTTTAGCAGAACAAATATATAATCATTCGAGGGAAATTGAACCTGCTATTTCATCTTTTGTTGTAGATTTAGTTAGTGATAGTGAAGGAAGAATTATTGGATATAGAGAAAATGATGATAATATATCAATTGAACATTGTGTTAAGGGTCTTGATGGTATAAAAAGAAAGATTGCTCAAAAGGGAAAATTTAAATATAAAGGTGATTTTGTAAAAGCTGCTAGAGATTTAAGAGATGGTGTTAGATATACTATTATAGTTGAAGATGAGATTTATTTAGATAAGGTTGATGAATATTTGCATAGTATAGAAAATTCAGGATTTAGGGTTGTTTCATTTAAAAACCAATGGGGTGAAAGAGGTTGTCAAGGAATAAATACTAAGATTATGTGTCCTAATAATACTGATGTTTTTGAAATACAATTTCATACCCCTCAAGGACATGATATAAAAGAGACATCAACTAGAGATTTGTATCAAATTCTAAGAGATAGTGAAGCTCCTATCGAATTAAGAAGAGAAGTTAATCGATTAAGAAGATTTTTTCAAAGTACAGTTCCTGAACCAGATAATGAATATATGAAAGCTAGGGATTATCAATTTGTTTCTGGTATTGATAAGGATTCTGAAAATGTAAGAGGGGGAAAATAATGAAAGAGAATAATCAGACTGTTGAATATTTTATTATTGGAATACCAAGAGAAATTCAGGGAAGAATAGTGTTTGATGAATTTTATGTAGCTTTAATTGATGATATTATTTTACAAGTTTTAAATCAAAGAGGTTATTGGCAGGTTGATACGAATTTGGAACTTTATGATTATGCTATGCTTGATGAAGATGGGGACAATGAAGTTATTCGAAAAAAGATAAGTAAAGATGAAGTTTATCAAGAGATGAAAAGGAGAAGAGCAAAATTTAACGAAGAAACTCTAAAAAGAAAAAGGCAAGAAGAGGAAAAAATATTGAGAAAAATTGATAAAGCATAAAAGTTATGATAATAAATAATTTTTATGAAGTTATTAAATTTATTATTAATTGTCATTTAAAGCGTAAAAAACAAGATTTATTCTTGTTATTTTTTTTTTATAATAGTATAATTGTTATTGTAGAAAGTAGGATAAAGATGGCAAAGAAAAAAAAGAAAAAAGATGAAGGCAAAAAGTTTCAATATAGTGTTGAATTATATGGCATTTTATTTATTTTAATTGGTATTCTTGGTATATGTGGTTATGGACCATGTGGTGAATTAATTTGTGCTTTTTCGGCTTTTTTATTTGGATGTTTATATTTTGTTTTTTTAATTGCATTAATAATATTAGGTGTATATATTGTTTTAAAGAAAGAATATCCCGATTTTTTTAAAACAAAATTAATTGGAGGATATATTCTTTTAGTTGGACTTTCCATTTTATTTCATATGTCATATGTTAAAGGTGGATTTATGGGATTTTCTAGTACGATGAAGGAAACTTTTTCTAACTTAATGCAAGTTTTTGATATTATTGAAGGTGCAAATAGAACTTTAACATTTCAAAATATTGGTGGTGGATTAGTTGGTGGATTTTTTCTAAGTCTTTTTGCTACCTTATTTGATGTAAATGGAGTAAAGATAATTTATATTGTTTTGATAGCATTTGGAGCAATTATTATAACGGGAATTAGTATTGCTGATTTATGGTTAAAATTTGTTGAGCAAAGCAAGAAAATGATACCTCATCATCACCATAAAGAAGAACATATTGATGAACATGATGATAAAGTTAAAATTAATTATAATGATGGTAGTGAAGATGAAGATGACGATGGAAAAATTGTTATTACAAACATTAATGATTTAAAATCAAGTAAAATGGTTCAAGAAGAAGAGGAAAAAGTAGAAGAAGAAAATCCATCTTCAAGTGAAAATAATAGTGTTAATAAAAATTATAAGTTACCACCAATTACTCTTTTAGATCAACCTAAAAAAGTTAAAACTAGTAGTCAAACCAATATTATTGAAAGCAATAAGTTAAAACTTGAAGAAGTATTAAGAGAATTTGGTATTATTGGACATGTTGTTGAAGTAACAGTAGGACCAGCTATTACACAATATGAGTTGGAACTTAAACCAGGTACTAAGTTAAGTAGACTAACTGGTATCAATAAAGAAATTAGTTTAGCTCTTGCTAAAAAAGATGTTCGTATTCAAGCTCCAATTCCTGGTAAAAGTACAGTTGGTATTGAAATATCTAATGAAACTCCAACAACTGTTTATGTAAGAGAAATTGTTGAAAAATTAAAAGAAGAAAATTCTAGCAATAAATTGATGGTTGCTCTTGGAAAAGATATTTTAAATAAAACAAAATACTGTGAAATAAATAAAACCCCTCACTTATTGGTAGCTGGAGCAACAGGTTCTGGAAAGTCAGTTTGTATCAACTGTATTTTGGTAAGTATCTTAATGAATGCGAAACCAGATGAAGTAAAGCTTTTATTAGTTGACCCTAAAAAAGTTGAATTATCAGTTTTTAATGGAGTTCCTCATTTATTAGCACCAGTTGTAACAGATCCTAAGAAAGCAAGTGTTGCATTAGCCAAAATTGTTAAGGAAATGGAAGATAGATATGATATTTTTGAAGAAAAAGGTGTCAAGAATATTGGTTCTTATAATGAAATGGTTGAAAAGAAAAATAAGAATTTAAGTGATGATGATAAATTAAAGAAAATGCCTTATATTGTAGTTGTTGTTGATGAACTTGCAGATTTGATGATGGTTGCTAGTAAAGAAGTTGAAGATTCAATTATGCGAATTACTCAAATGGCAAGAGCAGCAGGAATTCATTTAATTATTGCAACGCAGCGTCCTTCGACTGATGTAATTACGGGTGTTATAAAAGCGAATATTCCATCTCGTATATCTTTTGCTGTTTCAAATGGAATCGATTCAAGAACAATTTTAGATATGCTTGGAGCTGAAAAATTACTTGGTCGAGGAGATATGTTATTCTTACCAATGGGAGAATCAGTTCCAACACGTATTCAAGGTGCATGGATAACGGAAGAGGAAGTTAAAAGAGTAGTTGATTATACGATTAGTCAACAAAAGGCTATGTATGATGAAAAAATGCTTAATTTAAATGCCGTATCCAATGATAGTGGAAAGATTGATGCTAATACTGAACTTGAAGAAGAGTATGATGATGAAATATATAATGATGTTGTAGAATTTGTTATCACTAGTGGTAAAGCTAGTTCTTCCCTTTTACAAAGAAGATTTAAAATTGGTTACAATAGAGCAGCCCGTATTATTGATTTATTAGAAGAAAGAGGAATAATAGGACCTCAAAATGGTTCAAAACCTCGAGAAGTTTTAGTAAAACTTGAAAATCAAAATCAAGATGAAATTATTGAATAATATTTTTAAATGTGATATATTAATAATAGAAAAATAGGAGGGTCATATGAATACTAATTATTTATTAAGTGTTCTTGATTTATATTTATTAAAAGAACAAAATGGTAAATTGGTTATGGAAGTTTTAGACAATGAGAATATTGTTAAAGTTGATTTTTCGTATTCATTTGACCATATCAATAGAACTTTTGTTAAAGTTTCCAAAGAAGAATTTTTTAATATTTTACCTGAGATAATAAAAAAAATTCAAGGCGATTCAAATATTTATAAAGAAGAAAAAACAATTGTTAATAATAAAAATACTATTATTTATTCATATACTGAGGGAAGAAGACTTTCATTTATAAGTTTTTCTGATTCTGATGCTAAAAAAATTAAACTTTATGTAACAAAGATAATTGATGATGATACTATTCTTGATCTTAAAATTCCAGTACAAGAAGAATCATATGATAATATTTATCAGAATAATAAAACAACAAAAAGAGCATTCTCTTTTGGTTTTGCAAATTATATGACTTTATTTTTAACAACTATTTGGATACTTGATGTCTTTATGATAGCTCTTTGGATATTTAAAGCAATGATGAAATAAAGAAAATAAAATAATAATTTAGGTTAAGATGAAATAGATTTTTCGTTTTAACTTTTTATTTACATATTTTTTTGTAAATTAGAGACTTTTCTATTGAGATTTGATAAAATAAATATAAAGGAGAGCTACTATGATAAAAGAAAACTTAACACCTGCTGATAAATATATCGTTTATAACAAAGGTTTAATTACAAATGAAAAAATAAAAATATTAACTAATCTTTATCAACCAATTATTGGTTTTGGAGCTGTATCTTTATATTTAACTTTATTTAACGATTTAAAAATTAAAGATTTAGAAAGTGAAGAATATTCTCATCATCATTTAATGACAATGATGCAATTAAAACTTGAAAGTATTAAAGAAGCTAGAGAAAAATTAGAAGGAATTGGACTTTTAAAAACTTATCTTAAAGAAGGGGAAATCAATAGTTATATTTATCTTTTATTTTCACCTTTAAGTGCATTTGAATTTTTCAATCATCCGATTTTAAATATCGTTTTATATAATAATATTGGAGATCATGAATATAAAAAACTTCAAAGTAAATATAAAATACCTAAAATTAGTTTTAAAGATTATCAAGACATAACGGTTTCTTTTAACGATGTTTATACTTCTAATACAAATACTAATTTATTATTTGATAATGTTGATATTCAAAATGATAAAAAATTAAATTTAGCTATTAAAAGTAATTTTGATATGGATTTATTAATAAGTAGTATTCCTAAAAGATTATATAGTAATCGTTGTTTTACTGAAGAAATACAAGAATTAATTATAAATCTTGCTTATATTTATAAAATAGATAATTTAAATATGCAGGGATTAGTTAGAAATTCTTTAAATGAAAGAGGTTTAATTGATAAAAATGAATTACAAAAAAATGCTAGAAATTATTATCAATTTGAAAATAATGGTCGACTTCCAACCTTAATTTATAATAAGCAACCAGAGTATTTAAAAACACCACTTGGTGATGATTCCAAGTTAGCTAAAATGATTTATATGTTTGAAAACACAAGTCC
>CANRJE010000062.1 GCA_947630865.1 uncultured Bacilli bacterium
TTTATTTTATTATTTGTCTTAGAAAATCTTTTTTCTAAGCCCCCCCCATGGTTGACAATTTGTTAACTTTTTTAAATGTATTCATATTATCAACTTCCTTTCTACTATAATAATCATATCATATTTATTGGAATTTTCAAGATTTTATTGAAAAAATAATTTTTTTCCTTTGTAAAAATTCAATCAACGTTAATCTTGATAAATATGAAGATATTAGTTATAATGAGACTGTAAATGAAGACAAATTCTATAAACTTTTAACAATATCTAAAAATAAAGATTTAGAAGACTTAAAAGAAAGAGAAAAGAATTTGACTAATTATACTAAACACCTTGGAAATTTATCAAAAGATGTAAAATTTCGGGAGGATTTTATGAGTCAAGAGATGAATGATTATTTAAGAGAGATTGAACGTAATATTAGGTTAAATGATGCTAAGAATGAAGGTATTCAACAGGGAATTTTGAAAAACAAACGTGAAATAGTTATTGAGCTCAATAAGAAAAATATGGATTTAGAAATGATAGCTGAAGTTACTAAATTAAGTCTTGATGAAGTTAAAAAAATAATTGAAGAATCTAAATAGGAAGTGCAACTTCCTATTTTTATTTTAATTTAAAGTTAAAACAATAGATAACACCATAGCCTTAGTATAGTTGAACCAACCTGTAAGAGCTACATTACTCCTTGAATTTAGTCTATATGATGCTATATACCATGAATTTCTATCTAATATATAATATATTTTCTGTTATTGTAATAAGGACATAAATATTTTTCAAGCTTACGACTATATACTTTGATTATTATTAACTGTTGCTTTCAATTTATTATTTTTCAACATGAACATCAAGTTGAGGATACGGAATGTTTATCTTTTCTTTATCAAACTCTTTTTTTATTGTTTCTAATGTTTCAAAACGAGCACTCCAATAATCATCACTTGCAACCCAATATCTTGATGTAAATATTAAAGCACTATCACCATGTTCTTTTAATGCTACTAGAGTCTCTTCATCTTTTAAACGATATTTAGAATTATTATTAATATTATTTAAAATATCTTTTACTTTATCAATATCACTTTTATAATCAACTGTAACTGTAATGTCTAAAAGTCTTTTTTTCATAGAAGAATTGTTAACAATTGTAGTATTAGACATAACAGAATTTGGTATTACAACAGTTTTATTATCATAAGTTACTAAAACTGTATGAAAAATATTTATTTCTTTAACGGTTCCTGAATCTTGATGAGTATCAATAAAATCTCCAACTCTAAATGGTTTAAAAATCATTATCATAACACCACCAGCAATGTTAGATAAACCTCCTTGCAAAGCAAGACCTAAAGCAAGTCCTGCAGACCCTACTACAGCAATAATAGAAGTCATCGGAATTCCTAATTCTGCAATTGCTGTAATTATGACAATTGATTTTAAAAGAACACTTCCAATACTAACAACAAAAGTCTGAGAACTTTTTTCAATATGAGCATATAACTTTCCTTTTTTAAAACGCTTCATAATAAAATTAACTAATTTAAACCCAACAACTATGATGACTATCCCTACAAAAAGTTTAATACCAAATCTAACCAAACTATCCCCCAATTCTTTGATTATTTCTTCCATACATCCTCCTATTTTCATTATGTAAAATTGACATTTTATAAGACTATTTTTACTTTACTTATTTTTATTATTTACAATATATTTCGACAAATTATTTTACATTTTTTCAATTACTTCTTTGTATTAACATTTCATATTTACTTACTCCACGATAATAACCATCTTCATCAAAATCATCATCTGTATCGTAAGAAAAGACCATAACTGAAATATCAGAATTTATTTTTTTACTTAAAGAAGTTGACATAAGTTTAATTGAAGACATAACAGTTTTATCATTATACTCGTTTTCTTCTAAATGTGAGTATGAACCTGTATTATTAAAATCATCATATAACCAAATATAAAGATAATCACTAAAAGGATATTTAAATACATTTAAAGGTTTTAAAATAGTTTCTTTAAATTCTTTGCCATCTTCTAACGTAAAACTAATTTGATAACCTATTTTATATTTACTAATATCTTCATAATTATTACTATATGCATGATATAAACTATTAATGCTACTACCAGTAACTTGATCTTTATCATCAAATATAACAGAAAAAAGACCAATATCCTTAAAACTTTCAAGCTTTGATTTAAATATTTCTTGCTTTTTATAGATTCCATTACCCTTTTGATACAATGCAATTTTTAAAGGATTAGAATCAGTATATTTCTCTATTTCAGAAGGTTTATTAGAATCAACAACTGGTATTTCTTCTTGAATTTCATGAGGAGTTTCCTTCTTTTCTTCCTTTTTAAAACTACAACCACTTATCATAATAAAAATAATTAAACAAATTAAAATCTTTTTCATATCCATCAATTTAATTATACTATATTAAATAAAATATTAAAAGACTTTATAAAAGCAATAATTTAGTATCATAAAGTTGCTTATTTTCTTAAATATAACTATTATCTTTACTAAATATTATTTAAGATATAATTAATACTAAAAAATAAATTTAAGAGAAACTAAAAAAGAACCATAAGATTCTTTTTATGAAACTTTAAAATGCTTAACAGCTGTATTATTAATTTCACTTTCTGATACTGGTTCAAGTGGTGTTCCAATAGCATATTCTCCATCATATAAGAATATTTTATAAGAAATTTCACATTTATTTGAAGAATTTTTATTATAAGTTGAAGATACTTCAACATAAGAATAATCTTTTGGTCTTGCTGAAACTACTCTAGTACTTCCTAATGTATAATCGTTACCAAAAGGACTTTTTATACTTTCATATTCTTCAGCAATTACCATAAATGGTATATATTTTACTTCACCTGCTTCATTCATACATTTTGGACTATAAACAGATGTCTCTCCTGTTTCCAACATATTATTTATATCTTCAACTCTAATTATTCCTTTAGCTGTTTCAATATATTTTTTAGCATCTGAAACAAATATAGAAGCCTTTTCATCACTTATATAATTTTTGCCAAAAAAGATAAATACCAAAACTAAAACTATTACAATAATCGCAACAACTATTAAAATAGGAAGTAATTTATTAAATTTTTCTTTGCTAGTTCCTTTTTGATTATCATTATTAGGGTTAGGAGTAGAAACAGGAGTTTGAGACTCTAGACTAACTTGTTGACTAGGAGTTGCAGAAGCTAAAGGAGTATTAGTATTGGTATTAGTATTAGTGTTTGTATTAATATTAACACTAGGATTAGGATTATTATTAACATTCACATTATTATTTATAATATTTGGTGTTTCTGATATAGGTTTAGTTTGTTCATTATTACTAGTTATAGAAACGTTTTGAGAAACTTCTACATTTGAAACTGGAGTTGTGTTAGGAACAGTAGGACTATCTGGAATTTGATCTATTACTGTTTCAGGCTCATGCATTGGATTAACTGAATTTCTATAATCTGCTTCATGATTTGGATTTAAATTACTATCAAAATGGATAGTAGCGGGTTGATTATTTTGTTGTTTTTCTATATTATCATTATTCATAATTATTACCTCTATTATAAATCTATTATACTATAATAAATTAGTATTTGCCACATTAAAATCAAAAGATTATGTTTTTTTAAAACAAAGATTACAGTTTTAAAGTAAAATCAAAGAATAATAGTATTGTAAAAATAAAAAAGAGTATATATAATAAGAGTATCGTTAAATTTCTCATAGGGAATTTAAACTAGGAGTGCTTATGAAAAATATTAAAAAAATATTAGAAATATTAATGTATAATTATAAAACTTTAATTAACTTTGAACTCATCTATAAAGCTATTTCTACAATAATCTTTATTCCTTTATTTTTAGGACTATTTAATTTAACTATGAAAATAACAGGATATTCTTATTTAACTTTTGAAAATATTTTTTCTTTTATTTTAAATCCTATAACTATTTTAATGCTCTTGCTATTAATAATAATCATGACTTTTTATTCTTTAATAGATATAAGTTCAATTATCATAATCTTAGATAGTTCTTATCAAAAAGAAAAAATAAAAGTTAAAGAAGCATTTATAACTTCTATTAAAAAAGTAAAAAAAGTTTTTAACCATAAAAATATTCTAATAGCCTTTCTTGTTTTATTTATGATTCCTTTTTTAAATTTAGGAGTATCATCAAATTTTATATCAACTATAAAAATACCTGAATTTATCATGGATTATATTATTAATAATAAACTTTTATTTTCTTTATATATTATTCTTGTAATACTATTATGTTTTCTATTATTTAGATGGATTTATTCTCTACATTATTTTATTTTAGAAGATAAAAACTTTAAAGAAGCAAGAAGAAAAAGTATTAGTTTAAGTAAGAAAAATAAATTTAAAGACTTTTTAGTTATCATAGTAACTCAAATTTGTATTTCATTATTATATTTAATTTTTGTTTTAATTGGTATTTTCTTGATAATTATATTTAATAAATTATTTGGTAATAATCTTTTAGGAAATTTATCTATTACAATTATCTGGATTTTTATAGCTATATCATTTGTAATATTTACTCTTTTAGGAACACCAACTAGTTATGCTTCAATTAGTATTTTGTATTATAATCATAAAGAACAAATTAAAGAAAAAATAGAACATATTAAAATAAATCATAATGAAATTAAAAAGCAAAGTAAATTATTTAATGTATTTAAAGTTCTAATTATAATTATCACGATTTTATGTGGCATGACTTTTACTTATTATCTTTATACTGGAAAATATAAATTTAATATTGAATATGTAAGAACAATGGAAGTTACTGCTCATCGAGGAGCTTCAGTTCTATATCCTGAAAATACCATGGCAGCTTTTAAAGGAGCAAAAGATTTAGGAGCTGATTGGATTGAACTTGATGTCCAACAAACTAAAGATAAAAAATTAGTTATTTTACATGATACAAATTTAAAAAGAACAACTGGAGTTGATAAAAATACTTGGGAAGCAACATATGATGAAATAAAAGAATTAGATGCAGGTAGTTTCTTTAGTAAAGATTTTAAAGGTGAAAAGATACCTCTTTTGGAAGAAATAGTTGAATATGCAAAAGATAATAATATAAAACTTAATATTGAATTAAAACCAACTGGTAAAGAAACTGACTTTGAAAAATCAGTTGTTGATGTTATTAATAAATATGATTTTGCTGATATGTGTGTAATAACTTCTCAAGTTTATGAAGTTTTAGAAAACGTTAAGAAATATGATAAAAATGTTGAAACAGTTTATGTTATGAGTCTTGCCTACGGAAATATAACTAATCTTAAAGCTGCTGATAATTTTAGTATTGAAGCTTCTAGTGTCAACAATAAATTAGTTAAAAAAGTCCATAATGCTGGTAAAGAATTATATGTATGGACTGTTAATAATAAAGAAAATATGCAAAAGATGATAAAGTTAAATGTTGATAATATCATTACTGATAATATAACTTTAGCTAAAGATACTATAGTAAAAAGTAAGACTAGTAATATTGTAGAAGAATATATAAATCTAATAGAAAATTTATTTAAATAAAAGTTTAAAAAGTTATTATTTAGATGTAATAGCTTTTTTATTTATATGCTTTATTTTTTTACACTTTTTGTAAACATTTTTATCTAAACATTTTTTTACATTATTGTATTTTATAGTTTACAACAAATTTCTACATATTATTTTACATTTATTAAATCTTTTTCGTGGGATATTAATTCAAATATAAATAGTATTCTAAATATAAAAAAAGAATAGATTCACTATCTATCTTTTCTTAGCAACATAAGCATAATTATTGCCTTCTTTATAATACTCTATTTCACTACTTGGAAACTCTAAAGTTTTAGTAACATTTTCAAATGTTTTTAATTTTTTTCCTCTATCCTGATCACTCATAAGACCATGAATTCCAAAAGAAATAGCAAAGCCATTATCATAAGCAAGTCCTAAATTATTTGTAACTAATTTACTATTATATGGATTATGTGCAACTACATAAGAACTTCTATCAGGTCCACTCAATAAATTAATAATTCTTTCAGTATTTCGAAGATGAATTACAATACCACTTTCATTTTCAGAACCTTTATCATAAGGTGTAAGATCTCCCTTAATAACTCGTCTATTATCTACTTTGTCATTATAATTATAAAGATTACTACTATCATTAAAAGATTTACTATATTCTGTTAAAATATGAGTAGTATTTTCTGGTCTAGTCACGGTATCATAATAACCTTTTTCAAGTTCTAATATAATTTTTTCATTTAATACACCAGATTCAAATAAACATCTACGATAAAATTTTAATTTATTTTTATATTCTTTTAACCACATTCGAAATGCTAAATTATCAAACATTCTTCGATAATCAATACTAAATACTCCTATACTATTACAGTATTCTTTATATAATTTTTTTAAATATCTTACATACTCAGATGCCATAGTTTACCCCCTAACCTTTGTTTTCGTTTTCATAAATCGTTCATATTGCTCATCAGTTGCTTCTTGAACCAAAATAGTATCGGCTCCAACATTTTGGTCATACCATGCTTGTTCATCAATAAATCTTATCCATGTTTCAGTATCATATGGTTCCTGACACCAACCAGGTAACATACGAATCCTATTAAATATATTATAATATTCACGCTTATAAAACGGTAATTTTTTAAAATCTGGAAAACCTTCTGTTAAAAACTCAACTGCAATTCCACCAAGTTCCTGCCATTTTCTTCGAACAGAAGCACTATTTTCATAAAGGAAACATCTTCTAAATTCTTCATAAGTTAATCCGAAAATTTCAATAACTTCAGTTGCTTTATTCGTCATTTCTCTCTTTTGTCCGTTATAGGGTTCTTTATAAATTTTAACTGGAATAATAGCATCAATATCAGGACAATAATGATAGTAATAACGAAGTTTTGTAACCTCCTCAGTCTCTGGATATCCTGCTCCATTATGATGACTTACAAATAAATTAAATATAACACTCTCATTAGATACATCTTTTCCATTTTTAAATGTTTCATATAATTGACAAACTCTATTAGAATTAGAATTTTGAACAGCATAATTTATATAATCAATAGCACCAGGAATTAAAAATTCAGGTTCATGAAAAGGTGCATAGTTAATTTGCCCACCATCAGCATTTCGTCCTTCAAAAATTCTATCACGATTATTATAAAATCTTGTTTCAAATTCCTCTCTATCTGCCCTATCATTAATTTTTCTTATCTCTCTATCAAAAAATTTATAAGTTGCCGATTTATCAATAGCTCCAAGAGCCGCTTCAATATTATCTTTAGAATACACAACAGTATCATCAATATCATAACATCTAATTATAAACTTAATCCCCATAAGACGACATAAATATATCTTATATAAAACCATTTGAATATTAGTTTCATTAAATTTTCTTAATTCATCTTCTGAAATTTTTTTAAAATCAATACCATTCACTGCCATAATATCCCCCCTACATATAAGTTATAAAGTTTCTAAATTATATCATATTTATTAGTAACTGTCAATTTTTTTCCTAAACCATCTTGATTATAACTAACATGTTCTAATATATCGAATAAATAAAATCTTCCTGATGAAGTAACAATCTGATAATTATTTGTATCTTCTTTAACTATAGCACCATCTAAAACTCTAAAATCACGAATGACTAAACAATCTATAACTTTTAAAGGTAAAACAACATCTTTTAAACTTGTAACAAGAGGTATGAACAAATAAAAAACTTCTTTAGGTAAAACAACATTTTCTAATTCCTTTAAAGACATAAAATCAAAACCAAGATTAGTTGAACTTGGAAAAATAATATTTTTTATATATCTAACACTCCTAAAACTATCTTTTAAAGAATAATTAGAAGAGAAAGTAATATTATCCAAACTATTAACATCAATAAATTTCTTTTCTCCTTTTATATCTATAGGAAATATTATATTTTTTAAACTATGAAAACCTTTTAAAAGAAAATTTCCATACACGAATTTAGGTAAATAAATATTTTCTAATTGACCTTCTCCTTCAATAATTAAATTACCATAAATAGCATCACTTGGTATATTAATATCATTCTTTAAATCTTTACTATTAATAACTAAATCTCCAATAAAAACCTTTTTTTCCTCTTTAAATAATTCATTTTTATTAAAAACAATATCCTTATCATCTAAACCAAACATTTGAATATCTTCTCTTATAAATACTTCTAAAATATTTAAAAATTCTAATAAACTTTCATAAGGATTCTCTTCTATAAAATTAATACTTTCTTTAAGTATCTTTATTTTTGGATTCACTTTTTCCATCTTATTAAGTAAAAACATTAAAACTTTTAAATATTCTTGATACATACTAACTTTTTGATATTTACTGTTATAAGTTACAAACATTCCCTCTAAATCACATATTTTAACATCATTTTTATTATATAAAACATTAGTTCCTTTAATATTATTAATTAAATCTAAAACATTTATATCATTTAAATCTAATTCTCTTATAGCCATCAATAATTTATATAAAATTTTAAATACCAAATTAAAATCTTCTTGTTTAGTAATCTTTATATCATATAAATTTTTATAATCTAAGTGATTAGGTAATATAGTTCCTACTACAACATTATTTACTTCTACTACTCCTAAATCAAAATCTGTTAATTTAATACTTGATTGTTTT
>CANRJE010000063.1 GCA_947630865.1 uncultured Bacilli bacterium
ACTGTTGCAGACTATGAAATAGTTGAAGATGAAATAGAAGAAACCGAGAAAAAAATTAAGACTACTTATACAATTAATTATTATTTAATGAATCAAGATGGCAAGAATTATACTTTATTTGAAAGTAAAACAAGTGATGCCAAAGTAGGAGAGAAAGTTAAAGGAGAACTAAAAGAGTATAAAAATTATATAACTCCAAAAGAAATAGAAATCGAGATAATTGAAGGAGAGAATACAATAAATTATTATTACAATCGTAAATAAGGAATATAGTTTTTGAAAAAAGCAATTTTTATTGCTTTTTTTCTTAACATATTGAATATATTTTTTTTATTTGATATAATTAAAAATAGGAGAGTGAAGATATGGGATTAATTAAATCGGCTTTCACATCAATTAGCAGTACTCTACATGATCAATGGGAAGATTATATTGCATGTGATAGCTTAGACAATAATACTTTAGTTGTTAAAAAGACAACTGAAAATGGAATAATTTCTAGTAAGAGCAGAATTCAAGTTGCACCAGGTCAAGTTGCTTTAATATTTGATTCTGGAAAAATACTAGATGCAACAGCTGAAGAAGGAATTTATACTTTTGATACTTCTTCATCACCAAGTTTATTTGCTGGACAATTTGGTGGTATGTTTAAAGAAATGTGGGAAAGGTTCAAATATAATGGTGCCCCAAGTAAAGAACAAGCAGTTTTTTACGTCAATACCAAAGAAATAATTGATAATAAATTTGGCTCATCATCGCCAATGGCTTATCCTGATCCAGAATATAAGAATATATATATTCGTTATTATGGAATGTATTCATTTAAGATTTCTGATCCTTTTGCTTTTATTTCTAATATTGCTGGAAATGTTAAAGATAAATATACTAAAGAACAATTGATGGAACAAGCAAATGCTGAATTTGTAAGTGCTTTAGATGTTAGTTTACAAGAATGTGCAGGAGAAGGGGTAATATTTTCAAGTTTACCAAGTAAGCAATTATTGATTGCTAAACATATGAATGAAGCATTAGATGAAACTTGGAAACAACTTCGTGGTATGGAAGTTGTAAGTGTTGCAATTGAAAAAATTACACCAGACGATGAATCTCGTGCAAGAATTGAAAAATTTGATAATGCTAGTATGTATGGAAGAAGTGAATATGCAGCTGGACGTATGGTTGATGCAACAGCAACTGCTATGGAAAATGCAGCAAGTAATGCTAATGGAGCTGGTACTGGTTTCATGGGACTTGGTATGATGAATACTGCTAGTGGTAGCATGGTTGGTAGTGCTCTTGAAATGGTTAAAGAAAATGATCTTAAAAAAGAAGAACAAGAACAAAAGAAAGAAGAAAAAAAAGAAGATACTGTTTCTAATAGCAAAACCTGCCCAAAATGTGGAGCTTTAGTAACTGGCAAATTCTGTTCTGAATGTGGAGCTAAAGTAGAAGAGGAGAAACCAAAAGAAAAAGTTTGTCCAAAATGTGGAGCTAAAGCAAACGGAAAGTTTTGTTCTGAATGTGGAACTAAAATAGAATAAATAAGAAAAACACTTTAACAAAATAGTTAGAGTGTTTTTTTAAATATTTAAATAATAGAGTAAATAGTAATTTTTATAGGTTTAATTTTAAATTATATCATCAAAATCAAAATTATCATATTCTCCATTGTAGTCACTAGTTGTATCAGAATTGCCAAACATTTCTTCAATGTTAGCTAGTAAATCATCAGAATTAACATCTCCGTCTTCAATAAATCCCATAATCATATTGGCCGATACTTTAATGGTATTAGCACCTTTTTTAAATAACATAGAATCTCCACCATATTTAACAGGATTAGAAAGGGCAGCTGCAATAAAGGTTTTTACCGCCACTTTTAAAGCACTAGATGTTTTATCACCTAAAGAATCTAAATCGATTGGTTCATTTTTAATAACAGAATCCATAACATTAGCAATAATGTTTGTTCCACCAGCTACTAAAGCATCTTTTCCTGGATTAACTACGAGCATTAATTCTAACTTTTTCCATAGAGAAGAATCTTCAGGAATATTACCACTTAAAGAGAAACCAGGTTGTCCACCAAATAAATATTCTAGGACAGTTTTACCAGTACCAAGTAAACAAGCTTCGGATATATAACGCATCCAATTTGAAGAACTTTTTAAATATGAAGCTGAAGCACTAGCTATATCACCTTCAGCTATTGTACCGCTGTTAACTAAATTTTGATAAATGTCACCACTATTAGCAATTAGCTTATAGGCTTCATTTATAACTGTTGACCAAGTATTAATAGCACTTTTTGATAACCCAAGAGAGGCTACAATTTGAGAACCAGCAAGTCCTCCAACGCCCCATGTAAAAGCAGAGTCAACTAATCTTCCTCCAATTATTGTACCAATATCAAAACTACTAGCTGTTATTTTACCTTTAACATCTTTATCTATCAAATATTGAATAGTTTCAGCATCATTTCCAGAAATTTTACCAGTTTCTGTCATTAAATCTAAAAGAGTTAAAGTACCATTTTTAGCTTCACCTAAAAGTTGTCTTTGTTGTTCACTAGTAATTTGCCCAGCTGCTGCCATATTATTTAAATCATTTTCAGTTAATGGCTGGTTACAACTATCAACCATAACAAGAGTAGTATTTAAATACATTTGATAATAATCATTTATTGTATAACTACCATTTCCTGTAAACCAAGCTCCAATGTCTTCAAGCCTTTCAATAATACCACTTGGAATACCATGAATACCAGCTGTTAAAATTTGTCCAACATTTCCAAGAGGGGCATTAGCAATGTCCATAGCACTTTGTTTAGCTAAATCAGCCCCATATAATCTGTTTAATTTTTCAACTGCTAGTACTTTAAAAAATTTATAAGCAGCATCTTCTCCTTCGGTTTGATATATATAATCATAAGCTTCAATATCTTCTTTTGACATGTATTTATAATAAGCACCAACTGTTCCAATAGTAGTAGCAATAGAAGAATATGTACCACTATCAAGAGGAAAAATTTCTCCAGTTATAGGGTCTGGAACAAAAGAATTTTGATAAGCACTATCCATAATGCCCATTATAGAATCACTATTTACATCAGGAAATTTTTGAAGTAAATAAACAATAATTTCTGTATTGTTACAATTTTTTCCATGTTCAGGACTTTCTGATAAAAATTTAAAATATTGTTCCCATACATAGTATGGACCTTTTTCAAGTAATTCACTTTCATTTATATTATTAGTTTGACAATATTCTAAAAAACTTTCTAAACTATTGGTTGATTGATAAAGACCATCTTCAAGAGCATTATAAGCAGGTTTACAATATATAGCATAAGCTAAATCATTTTGTTTTTGATTTCTTTCGATATTTAAAGTTTCTATTTGAGCATCAATTTCAGTATTTCTTGCTTCTAAAGCATTTTTTTCTTCAATTAAAGCTGCTTTTTTAATTTCATAGTCAGGTCCACTTATTGCTAAGAGTTCATTGTTTATTTCATCAATTCTTGTATTGTTGTTTATTTTTTCTTGATTTAAAGTTTCAATTTGTCCATCAATTTCAATGATTACATATATTTGTAATATAGCTTCATAATTTCCTTTAGCAAATAATTCTTTTAATAAATCTTTAAATTCTGTTGGAACAGCATCTGATTCAACAAAATTTAAAAAGTCTTGTTCACTCATTGCAGCAAATTGTTCAAAAATTTCTTCAAAATTTATTTCAGATGAACCACTTTCAGCTCCACTTGAGATATTTAAACTACTAGTTTTTAAAGTTTGATTTTGAATTTGATTTTCAAGATCTAATCTTGAAGCACCAATTTTAGAAGTTAGTTCTTGCATATTGTTAGCAAATTTATAGGCTTCTTCGAGGTCAGGTTTAGCACTTGGAACTATCGGTTTACTAGTTACGGATTTAGTTTCCGAATTTAATCCATTAAAGGCTGAATCTACTTGACTTTTAGCATCATTTAAAAAATCATCTGCTTCTGATAATAATCCTTCAACATCAGAAAGTATATTATCATCATAATATTTTTCTTGCATATTAACACCTTCACAACTTAGATTTATTAGCTTGTCTTTCTTTTTTTGCTCTCTCTTCTCTTTCTCGTCTTTCTCTTTCTCTTCTAATTCTTTCGTCTTGAGCATTTTGCAAAGAGGTAGCTTTACTATTTATATTACTTATTTTGCTGTTAATTGAACTTATTAAAGTATCTAATTCATTGATTTTAGATGAAAGTTTTTCTTTTAAATCTTCTGCCTTTTCAAAACCTTTTACATCACTAAGTTCATCAAGACTTTCTTCATACTTTTTTTAGCAGTTTCTATATAAGTTATAGCTTCATTTAGTTTAGCAATTTGATTAGCAGCATTCGCTTTATAATTATAATAACCCATATTATTCACCATAATAATGTTACAATAACTATTAAAAAAATTCAATAAGTTTGTAAATTAATTTGACTATTATTTTTAAATTCAGAATTTTATATTTTGTATTATAATAAAAAAAGATATTATTTAACAATTTTTTAATATCTTTTTTAACTAATTCTTAGAATTTTTTTCTTTTCTTGGTATTTCAAACCAAAAAGTACTACCTTTATTAACTTTAGAAATTATACCATATTTATAACCATGAAGAATAAAAATATTTTTAACGATTGAAAGACCAATACCACTACCAATAGTATTTCTTTTGTATTTTTTTTCACTTTTATAATATTTGTCCCAAACTTTATCAATATCTTCTTTTTTTATACCTTTACCAGTATCAGTTATTTCTACTCGTATTTTTTTCTTATCTGGAATAACATCAATATAGACTTTATTATCACTACCTGTATAATTAATTGCATTGCCAACTAAATTATAGATAACCTGTTCTAACTTTTGTTTATCAGCTTTAATAATTAATTCTTCTTGATAATTAAAGACAAATTCATAATTCTTTGTATAAGAGAATATTTTAAAACGATTTAAAATAGTATTAATTAATTTAGTTAAATCTAATTCTTCAAGATTAAGTTTTTCAATATTACTTTCAAGTTTAGATAAGTTTAAAATATCATTTACTAAAATATTTAATCTATCAACTTCTTCAATTATAATATTCATATTGTTTTCTTTTTTTTCTTTATTACTAGGGAAATCTCTTTCCATTTCAGCATAAGCTTTTATCATTGTTAAAGGAGTTTTTAAATCATGTGATACATTACTTAAAAGATCTCTTCTTAATTCATCTGTTTTTTTCATCACATCTTTGGCATATTCTAGACTAGTACCTAAATCTTTAATTTCTTCAATATCACTATCAACATTGAAATTAACATTATAATTTCCATCAGACAAAGCTTTAGCTGATTTTTTTAATTTGGTAATAGGTTTAGATAGAGACTTTGAAATTAAATAGGCTAGACTAGCAGCTACAACAATCATGATTAGAGTAACAGTTATAAGTTGATTTTTTAAAATTTTAACTGTTAAGTTAAGGGGTTCAATTGAAGTATTCAAAAAGACATAATCAGTATCACTTAATTTGATTCCATAAAGAAGTATTGTATTATTGAAATTAGGATTGATAATCTTTAATTTAAAATTTTCTTTATTACTTTCAATAAACTCTAATTTTCTTTTAGATACTCTTGTAATTTCATTTGTATTGATACAACCTTTATTATTTTGAATATTTGAATAGATTGTTTCTTTATCCTTCATTATTTCAATACAAAAGTCTGTATTATAAGCAACATTCTCTAAGGTACTATAAAAAGTATCTTTTGAATAATTATTCTTAATAATGGTTAATGTATTAGTTAATTCATTAGTTTTATAATATTCATAGTAATTATTTAAAAAGAATATTTGAAATAACCAAATAAAGAAAATGATTAGAATAGAGAAGAGAACAAGATATAAAAATATTTTAATAATTAAACTTTTACTTTTCTTCATAAACAAATTTATATCCTATACTTCTAATTGTAACAATTAAATCACGATATTTTCCCATATTATTTCTTAAAGTTTTAATATGAGTATCAACATTTCTTTCATCACCATAATAATCATATCCCCAAACTTTATTTAATAATTGCTCTCTTGAAATTGCCGTATTAGGATTATTAATGAAAAAAACTAAAATATCAAACTCTTTTGGTGTTAATTCAACTTCTTTGTTATCAATATATAAAACTCTTCCTTTAAAATCAACTTTAATTCCTTTATAAATAAAATAATCCTCTTTATTTTTATTAGTTCTTTTTAAGATAGCTTTGATTCTAGCAATTAATTCTTTAGGGGAAAATGGTTTTGTTAAATAATCATCAATTCCAATCGAAAAACCAAATAATTTATCATATTCTTCTGTTCTTGCACTTAAAACAATTGTAGGAATATTATATTTCTCTTTCATTTTTTCAAAAAAAGTATATCCATCCATTTTAGGCATCATAATATCAAGTACAATAATATCAATTTCAGTTTTATCTAAAATATCTAGTCCTTCAAGTCCATTACTAGCTTCAAATACATTATAATTTTCATTTAAACAATATTCTTTAACAACATTTCTTATTAACTCTTCATCATCAATTATTAAAACATTCATAACATCACCAAAATATATTATAAGTGATATTTATGAATTTTGTGTGAAAAAATTTATTTTTTTCTATTTATACCAATCATTGAACCAATTATTGTTACAATCATAATAATGATATAGTAAACTAAATGATACCATTTAAATCCTTTAAGAATTATATTAATAATTAAAAATAATGAAACAATAATAGCACTTAATTTTAAACCACTTAAATATCCTTTATTAGTACTTTTTTTACCAATTGAATATCCACCAAGTAAAGATGACAGAATAACAATTATAATTTTAAAATATCTAATTACTTGATTACTTAAAATATCAAAATAATAAAATATAGAAGTAATAAATAGAAGTCCTAAAAAAGGTATTATGAAATAAAGAAAACTTTTTAAATAATTTTTAATTGTTTTTTCCAACTTAAACACCCCATCTATTTAATAATATTATAAAAAATAAAAAAAATGCTTAAGCAGCATTTTCTTCTTTAAAATGATTCCAAAGTGGTTTATTATTTTCTTTAATGTTTTTATTTGTAGTTGAATGTAATGTTTTTTTAATAGCTTCTTCAATAAAAATATCAATTGCATTTTTATGATTTTCTTTTAAATTATTTTCAACATAAGGTAATAAATTATTTAAAGTATCAATACTTAATTTAGAAATACAATGATAAATATATCTTATATCGTTTAAAACTAATAGAGCATTATATATTTCTTCAGGACTTTCTTTTTCAAGAGTTTGAATGAACTTAGAAGCATTTTCTAAATAATTTAATTGAGCTTCTAAAATATTTTGCTTAATTTTTTCATAATCCTGTTCTTTTTTTTCTTCCTCTTTGCTAGGAGTTTCATCAACTTTTATTTCTGAAATTGTTTCAAAAGCAGGTCTTTGAAAATTTACTAACTCTGAATTATTGATAGGAGATGTTTCTTCAACAATAGTTGGATTGATTGTTTCAAAATCATCTTGTGGAGTTTGAGGTTCCTCTTTTTTTCCTATTTTTATATCTTTTAATTTAGGAATTTTTATGTAGAAAAATTTTCCTTCTTTTTTTTCTTCGACTATCTTTTTTTCTTCTAGTTCAATATGTGGGGTAGGGATATTGAAAAGAACAGATTGATTTTCTTTATTTTCTTCTATGTCATCGTTAAGTTCTTCTTTAGTTATTTCTTCAACAGATGGTATATGAACAAAAGGATCAATTTCTGCGAATGGTGTAATAATTTTGGCTGGTTCAGGAATTTCGTTTTCATTATTCTCTTCATCTTCAATTTCTAAAGTATTTGGAAAAGGAACGATATTTGAAAATGGATTGAAAGTAATAATTGGTATATTTTCTTTCTTTTCGTTAGACTGTGTTTCTTCTTTTTCTAATTCAGTAGAGTTAGGAAAAGGAATGTTTTCAAAGAAAGGATTCATTGTAATATTTGGAATAATTGTTTTATTTTCTTCTTTGGTTTCTTCTTGTTCTATATTTCCAAATGGATTAATAGCTGGTTCAATTTTAACTTCTTCAAAAGGCATAGTTTCAAAATGAGGAGTTTCATCTTTAAAAGATGTTTCAAGAGTTACTTCTTTTTCTTCATTATTTTCAATAGAATTTTCTTCAAAGTTATTTATTTCAACTTGCTTATTTTTGTCATTTTCATTATCAAGAGTTGTTTCTGGTATAAAAGTTCCATTTTCTGTTGAAAAAGGATTTGTTTCTTCAACTTGTAAATTGTTAGAATCATTATTATTGTTATCAAAATTTATTTCAGTATAATCAGTTTCAGGTTTAATCTCAGTAGTAACTTGATTTTCTTGAATTTCTTCAATTGCTTTTTCTTTATTATTTTCTAGATTAGATAAATTATTTTCAAACGTTGGACTAACGATAGGTGCTACAATATTTTCATTTGCAATAGGGGTAACGCTTGGATTAAAATTATCGTTTGTTAAAGAAGTTTCAGTATTTACTCCTTGAACATTAGCATTTTCCATTACATTAACAGGACTAGTTAAAGGTTCAGGTTGAACAGGTTCAATAACTTGATTATCAGAGTCTATTGAAGGAGCTACAATATTTTCATTTGTAATAGGAGCAATACTTG
>CANRJE010000064.1 GCA_947630865.1 uncultured Bacilli bacterium
AAAATCTAAAAATAATGACTAAAAAATTGGACCATTTTTAAATTAAATTTTGGACCAATTTTCACTTGACAAATACACGCCAGGCAAAGGCCCTGCGAGGAACTCCTAAATGTAATTACTATTACATTATACTATATTATATGTAACTTGTCAAATTTTATGTAAGCCTGATTTAATTGTGTAAAAGGAGAGAGAAAAACATGAAACAAAAATTAGAAACTGGAGCAATGTTAAATCCAAAATGTCAAGAATGTCCTAAACGTTATAGTTGCAATAACAAAACATTATGTTTTAATACCATTTAAATTGTCATAGAACTAAAACAGAGAATTGTAAAAGGGGTCTCTATTTTTGGTTTTAATACCATTTAAATTGTCATAGAACTAAAACAGTAAGCATGAAGAATTTTCTAAATGGGGAGTTTTAATACCATTTAAATTGTCATAGAACTAAAACTACAACAAAATCCTAAATTAGTAAATAAACGTTTTAATACCATTTAAATTGTCATAGAACTAAAACTTAAGTCACTATATTCTAAAATATCATTATGTTTTAATACCATTTAAATTGTCATAGAACTAAAACCTGTCTACTCTTGTAGGTAATTGAATTCTAGTTTTAATACCATTTAAATTGTCATAGAACTAAAACAAGAGTATCATCATCAAAAAAATTTGTTATGTTTTAATACCATTTAAATTGTCATAGAACTAAAACTGCGTTACAATAACCTATACTTATTATATGGTTTTAATACCATTTAAATTGTCATAGAACTAAAACGTTGCCGCTACTGGTTCAATGGAAAGTGTTGTTTTAATACCATTTAAATTGTCATAGAACTAAAACAGTGATGATGAAATTGCAAATGAAGTCAAAGTTTTAATACCATTTAAATTGTCATAGAACTAAAACATTATATTAAAAATTGTTTTCGTGTCTTAAGTTTTAATACCATTTAAATTGTCATAGAACTAAAACTTGAAGAATGGGTTGATTCACCTTATTACTGTTTTAATACCATTTAAATTGTCATAGAACTAAAACGTAGTTCTTGCCTTAATAGAACTTTTTATGGTTTTAATACCATTTAAATTGTCATAGAACTAAAACTCATTAATCTTGATTGTTATTTCAATTGCAGTTTTAATACCATTTAAATTGTCATAGAACTAAAACCATAAACTCGTTCAGTATTTGTTGGATCAAGTTTTAATACCATTTAAATTGTCATAGAACTAAAACTATACTAATAATTCATCAACAAAAACGTATGTTTTAATACCATTTAAATTGTCATAGAACTAAAACCTCAAATTAAAGTTTTATGATTTTATTTAATGCATAGAAAATTAAATAATTTAAATGGTAATGACAATTATAATTGAATTATATCACAAATTCTTCCAAATCTGAGTCAATAATTAATTTTTTTTCGTATTCAATATTAACACCATAAGATTGACTATCAATTAAACATATTTTGATGTTATTATAAATTGCATATTTATATAACTCTTTTAACTCATCTTTTGATAAGTATTGCTTTAAGTTTATGAAAAATAAAATACTATTTAACTTTAATATTCTCTCTATATCAATTACTAATAAGATATTTTCTAAAAGATTATCTGTATATTTAATATTAATTTTTGATAATTTTATTATATCTTCTAAATTAATACTTTCATTTATTACAATTGGCAAATCAATATTTTTTAGTATATTAGAGATGCTCTTATACATTTTATTATATATTTTCATTAATTCTATTTTTTCACTTTCAGAAATTGTATTAACGATAACTTTACTTAAAGTATTTATATTCTTTTTAGAATTAATATCTAAATCAAAATAGTTAGTATAAATTTCAATTTTGCTTGTTAAATCAATCTCTTTATTTTGATTATCATAAAAATATAAATCATTTATTTTTTCTCCATTTTTTATATAAAATAGATTATTTACAAATTGATAAAAGATTTTTTTATTTTCTATTTCAATTACTTGAATCATTTCATTACAGAAAGTAATAATGTTTTCAAAATATGTAACTTTTAAATTCATAAAACAATCATCCTATCTTCAGAATTAATAATTTTAGTATTTTCAGAACCAATAATATATTCAATATTTGAATATTGTTTTTCAGTAATTGTTAAGGCTTGAATTATTCCTTTTTTAGGTGCTTTTTTTCTAATTCTATCAATTAATAAAGCTGATTGTTCTGAATTTAAAACTAGTTTTGAGTAAACAGATTCTTGTAACATTATAAAACCTTCACTTAAAAGAAATTTTCGAAATAGAAGGTAATTTCTTTTATCTTTCATATAAACATTTGGTAAATCAAAAAAGATGATTGTTCGCATTACTCTATCCCTCATAATATAAAATCCTTGTAATCTTTATTATTATTTAAAACTTCAAATGTATTTTTTACATAAAACATGATGATATCTTTTAAGGTATAGTTTTTCTTATTATACAGATATGTATTATTAAAGATATTAATAATATCAAGTTTATATTTAGAATCAAATTCTCTATCTTTATTATAATAGACAAATGAATCTATAATAACACGAAAAGGTTCCATTAAATCACATGCTAGATTATATGGATTAAATTCGTTTTTATGATGTATTCCAAGTTGTGTTAAGTATCCATTATTAACAATTTCTTTATTAACAGTTGAAAGCAAAATGGCATATCCATAATTTAAAGCTATATCAATACTACTCCCCTCGCCTCTTACAAATTTTTTCCCAAATAAAGCATTAAAATATACTTTTGCAGCATGACCTTCACGATTAGTTTTATCTCCTATTTTTACTTCTTCAATATAACTTTCTACTAATTTCGATTGACTACTTTTAATTTTTTTTAATAATCTTGCTTGGTTATTAATTTTATTTTTTACGATATATGACCAAACTGTATCTTTTTCTTTTGAAGTCCATTTAATTTGCTCTGTTATTTTCTTAGAAGAATTATGCCTAGAATAAAATAGTTGAAGTTCTCCAAAAGGATTATGTTTCTCATCACAGAATATAATATTAATTTTATTATCAGCTATTTCTTTTAATAAATAACTAGAAATAGATACGGAAATAGAATCGACTATAATCGTATCTATTTCTGATAAATGAACATATTTTTCATCTAAATCCTGTTTTACTACTAAGAAATGATTTTTATAACTTATTTTTGATTGTTTTGAAATTACAACTGTTCTAAAACTCATCTTTATATACTCTTATACCACATGGGGACTTTTTAATAATAGTAGCATTTGAAATTTTTTTGCCTTTTATTCTACCGAAACGTGCTGAAGCCTTTTCATTTAAATGTTTTAAATTAGCAGTTTGACTATTACATTTAAGTAATTTAAATAGTTCTAGTAAAGTTTTTTCTTTGGTTTCAATATCCATGTTCTCTATAGTATTTTGATTAATGTAACTTCGTAATTCAGGAATTAAATTGAAGTATAATTTATACTCTTTTTCAATTTTATCTATAACATAATTTATCATTTCTGTTAGTTGATTATTGTATGGTAAATCCTCTATTCCTTTTTCCTTTTGATTAAATAGACGATTTAAAGTATTCTTCCATTTTATTTGATATTCTCTTTCTATATTAAATTCTTTTGCATTACAAACTTCTACTTTATCGGTAGCTCCAACTAAACGACAAACTTGTCCTTTCCAATCAAAAAGTGTGTTAAATGGAATTTTATCCTTTAAAATTTCTATACTATCTATATCTTTAATATTTAAAAGATTAGCTATATAATTTTTTATAATTAAATTATTCTTTTGAACATCATAGTAAATAGGAATACCAATTAATCTTTGATCTATATTACCATTTTTATTATATCTTACAAGAATAGCATAAGCAGGATTTAAACTTGTATAAGCACCATACCATTCTGTTTTTAAACCTTTTTTAAGTGGAACACCAGAAAGACCTTTTTTATTCTTTGTTTCATCAAATATTTTTCCAGCATTAAACTCTGTCTTTTTAACTACTTCGATATCATTTCGATACAACGTATTTTCAATGGTTTCAGTAAAATCTTTAACAACTAATGAAACTTCTCCTGTTTCAGAATTTATTTTCATAAAATCTTGATCAATGCTATTTATAACATATCCATATTTTAATTCACTATATTTTTTTTCTTCAATTAATCTATGAATTAAATCTTTAAGTTCAAATTTATTAATCTTTGTCTTTAAATATTTATTTTGATAAATTCCAAGAACACTTGCTAAATAAGCATCATGAGCATGATGGTAATCATTTAAATCTCGATACTTATATAATTTAAATCTTTCACGATAATTGTGAGAAATATTGGCCTTTAAATAGATTATATTAGTATCCTGGTAAAGATTTTTTAGAATATTAGCAACATGTTTGGTAATTTGTCTTGTTTCAACTAATTGTCTATTGATAAATCCCTCTATATCTTTATCTTTAAATTCAGTTCTAACTAAATTATTGAATTTTTTATTAGAAATTAAATTGTTATTTTTTAAATGTCTCCACCAAGGTGCTTGTTTTCTAAATTCACTTGGTAAAACTAAGTTATCTCTTTTAGCTTGATTTTCTTCTTTTAAAACTAAAGCTTTATTATCAATTGAATCATCTTTAATTAAGGTTTGAGGTAAAATATGGTCCACTTCATAATTTTGTAAATTATTTATATCAAGAGGTTTTCCAGAATATAGACTTTTCCCCTCTTGAAGAAAATATAATAATAATTTTTCAGTTGTTATTTTTTCAATACCTTTTAATTCTTGATTCAACTCTTTATATTCTTCAGTTACTTCTTTAGCTTTTTCATATAATGTTTGAATTTGCTTTTTTCTATCATCAATACGACCTTTTTTCTTATCTTCCCCTCTTGCCATTTCAATAGTTATATTGCTTGGTTCATATCCCATATAATCAGTTATTTCTTTAACAATTTTTAAAGATTCCCAAATACCTTTTTTAACAGCAGGTGATGTTGCTAAATTTTCAACTAAAGAATATGATAATGTCTCTCTTTCATTACCTTGATTTTCTTCATTTATCATATCCCAAAAATGATATTCTGGATTGTTTAATATTTGCATAAAATTTTCTTTCGTTTCTTCCAGTAAATCTAAAATAGATTTTTTTATACCACTTTCTTTATCAGGATAATATTTTTTAGTAAGTAACTTTTTAGATAAACCACTCCAACCTTTATAATTTTTACTAATAATTTTGCCTATTCTATCACTTAGCATAGGATAAAGTTCTAATATTTCTTCTTTTAATATTTCTTTATCTTCAAATATTGTTATTAATTCGATTATTTTATCAGCATCTTCTTCAGTTAAATTTGTACCTTTGAAAATTCCATTTTCTGAGAAAAAATCAAGATATGAATTCATATTATTCGCAAATTTATTATCTGCAGAATATCCTCTTACATTTATATCTACTTGTTCATTATCAACATACATTGAAAGTTCATCTTTTGTTCTTAAATAAGTTAAGAATTTTGCATTTGTTAAACTACCTTTATTTTTTAGAAAGAACTCTTCATATATTGTTTTCATGAAAGGTATATTATTACTTATACTTATATCATTAATCTTTATCTGTTTTAATTCATTTAATACTTTAAACTTTGAATATAATATAGAATTAGTTGGCATTGAGTATTCATTTAGTAAATAAGAACAATGTCCTAACATTCTTAGTATAAATTCTTTAGCTGATTTTCTTTTATCTACAATATCATCAAAATTAAATGGAGTTATTTTTTCATTACTTTTTCGAACCATCCAAGCAAAATTACTTTTTTCTTTACTAACTAAAGGTCCTACATAATAAGGAATTCTAAATTTTAATAGTTTTACAAGTTTTAATTCTCCATTTATTTCATCTTTTAAGAAAGGATAATAAATACTTTGATTTTCTATTATTATTTTAAGTTCTGATGCATTTATTTGATATGGATATTTGCCATTTGAAGTATCAGCAATTCTTGGCATAAAAGTTTCATTATCAAATTCTTCATATATTTTTTCAATTATTTGTTCATTTTCATTATTTTTTACTTCTTCTAAAATCTTCGTTAATTCTTTTTCAAAATCTGCATATGTAATTGTATTTCTAACGTATTTAGTATAAATACATAATTCTTCCTTTTTTATAATATCTGGATTTTTTTTATCTTTTATAATCTTATCTTTAAATAATTTGTGTTTTAAAGTAGGATAATTTTTTAATAAATCTTTCAATAATTTTAAATCATCATGATGTTTTTTATAATTTTTAACCATTAAATTAGAAATACTACAGGTATCTTCATATTTAAATATAAGTTTTAGTTCTATTTCATCATATAAATCTTTTAAAGAAGCGATTATTTCAGTATATTCTAAAGCTTCATCTTCAATTTTTTCCAATTTATCATTAAAATCAGCAGCCTTAAAATCAATTTTTTTAGTTTCACTTAACTCTAAATTTAAAAGATTTTCTAAATTAATTGTATATCCTACTAAAGCATTAGCTAGTTCAGTACTTGCTTTTTTAGTAAATAAATTTTGAAATTCCTTTTCAAGAGCTTTTTTATTTTCTCTTTTATTAGTTGATACCAAAATTTCATCAATTTTATCATAATCTAGTGTATCTACATTTGGCTCTATAACACTATATATATCTAAACGTGAATCTATAATAGTAGAAATAATATTTCTGATATCATTTTTTATATTAATGTTTTCAATTTTGAAATTTTCTGTATTATAATTAAAGTTTCCTCGATATTTTATAATATGATGAATTGCAAGATATAAAAGACGAATATCTTCTTTTTCTTTGTTTGTTAAAAGTTTATTACGCAAGTGATAAATTGTTGGATATTTATTTTGATAGTTTTTCCAAGCTTCTTTTTCTTCTTTTGTTAAAATAATTGTTTTATTTTCTTTATCTTCATCAATATAAAAAGATTCTTTTAATTTAGTAAAAAAATTTGAATCAACTTTATTAATTTCTTCTTGAAATATTTCTTGTAAAAGTCTTATTCTTTCACGTCTTCTATCATATCTTCGCCTACTGCTTCTATATGATCTTCTTTCTACTGCAGTTTCAGCAGGATCAAAAAGTAATACTCCCCATAAGGCTTTTCTTTTGTTTCCTTTTCGAATTATTTTAAAATTATCATCAGTTACGGCCCAACCAACTGAAGATGTACCTATATCAAGTCCAATATTATAATTTTTTGAGAACTTCATCTTGACATACCTCCTTTATAATGTTATGATGATATTGTCTTAATACCATTTAAGATGTCATAGAGAGTTAAAATAAAGGTTTTCCCTAAATTTAACGCTTATGCGGGAACTGGTTTGCCAGTTCTTTTTTTTGATTTTAAGTAATATCTTTTCTTATAAATTTATAATATCATATATTTTTGATAATATCTATAAAATTTATAAATATGGACAAAAAAGCATAAAAAAAGTCCTAATTTTTTTTATTAGTACTTTTCTCTTTTGATTTTCCTTTTTTTGTTTTATTATTTTTACTATTGGTACTCTTTTTCTTATTACTACTAGTAGTAACATTTGTCTTTTTTTTATAATTTTTCTTAGCATTTCTTGGCAAATCATATTCTTCTATAATATCTTCAGAATGTTGATATATAATATTTTCTTTTAAAGGCTTTTTTTGAGGTTTTGCTTTTTTTACAAATACCTGCATGTAAGTCCAAAAAATACCTACTAAAAATATTAGAACCATAATATAGTAAAAAGTTATTTGCCATGTGTCATTATAAGTTTCAACAACTTCTAAAAGTTTAATCATAAATTAACCACCTTTTTATTCTTTATTTTTAAGCACCTCTAGATTGAATTTCTGCAATTTTTTCAAATACTTCTTTAGCATTATCTTCAGTTATAACTGTATATCCTAATTCTTTTAAAGCCTGATCTCTTACAGTATTTAACTCTTGAGTACGACTTAATTTTTCTTCATGCTTACGATCGATTTCTTGAACAAATCTTTTATGGGAATCGACAATTCTACTTTTTGAAGCTCCACCTTTATTATATAGTGTAAATGCACTGAAAATGATACTTTCAAAATTAAATTGTTGGTCTTGATTGAATAGAAATTCCATTGGATCTGTAAAGCCCATTAATTTAGAAATGAAACATAACAAATATTTCAATTCTTTATTATTTTCCATACTTTGTAAATAATGGTACAAATACACAAAAGTGTTATAAGTATCTTTAGTATGATCATCACGAAGTTTATCTTTTAAAAGTGAAACAATATCCGTTAAAATCTCTACTTCTTTTCTATTAAATCCTTTCAAATCAATTAAATTATTACCAGATAGTGCAACTTTTACGCCTTCATTTAATTTAGTATCTATTTTAATGATATATTCTCCATCTATTTCAAGACTATCTAAATCATCTTCTTTTTTTATTTCTAATAACTGCATTAAACGAGTTGCTTTTTCACTTGGCCACTCCTCTAATTTATCAAGAGCTAAATAATTATATAACATTTGTCTTGATACTCCTAAATATTTTGCTAAACGGACTTTTGAAACTCCTATTTCTGATAGAACATTACTAATTTTACTCATCCTTTGTACCTCCTAAATTAATTTTATCAAATTATCATGTTTTGTCAACTAAATTGTT
>CANRJE010000065.1 GCA_947630865.1 uncultured Bacilli bacterium
TAACATTTTATCATATAGTTTTGAAACTTTCTATAATCTTTATTAGTAATGAAAAATTTATTTTTCATTTTTCTTGTAAAAAAAACAAGTGATTATTCACTTGCCATTAAATTTTTCATTGTATTATCATAATATACTTGTAAATCTTCATCACTAATTTTAAATCCATATTTTTCTCTAAAATATTTTAAAGCTTCATATTGTAATTTACTATCAGTTGTTAATTTTTCATCAGATAAAGTTTTAAGTATATAACTTTTTGCTTCTTCAAGTTTTGGTTTTTCGGCTTCTTCTTCTTTTAAGAAAATTTCATATCCATATTCTGTTTCAATAGCTTCTTTAGTGTATTCACCAACTTTTAATTTTTGATAAGCTTGTCTTGTTACATCATCTAATTTAGTAGCACTAAAAGTTCCCATCTTTCCACCTTTATTTTTTGTAGCTGTATCATCAGAATATTCTTTAGCAACATCAGCAAATGATGTACCATTATTTAATTTTTCAAGAGCTTCTTTTGCTTTCTTTTGAGCACTCTCTTTAGCATTTCTTTTTTCTTCTTCAGTCATAGAATCAGTTATATTAACTTCAAATAAAATATGACTACCAGTTATATCACCCATAACTTTGTTGTTGTAATAGTTTTCAATATCAGAATCTTTAATAACAGTTTTTAAATAATCATAAACAGCTAAATTTCTACGATAATTTAATTTAAAATAATCCATTAATTCATCTTCATCTTTATAACCATAACTATTGATATATTCTAGAAACTTTGAATCATCTTCATAATAGTTTTTCAATGAATCAAGTTGTGTTTTACTGTAATCATTGATTTCATCACTATCAGGGTATTCTTTAGAAAATATTTTGGTATCTATCATATCAATTAAGATATTTGTACCATATTTTTCTTTTAATTCTTCATATAAATCATTAGTTGTTATATTTAATTTTGTATCGTTAAAAGATACTAAAGCTTTATTTCCTCCTTCAAGACTTGCTTTTTTTCCACAACCAAAAGTAGAAAGAACCAAAACTAGGGCTACAAAAGTTGTTATTGTTTTTTTCATAATTCCTCCTTAAGAACATATTTATCATAACAAAATCACGTAAAAAAAACAATTCTTTTTTACATAATTTCTTTATTTTGCCCTCACATAATAAAAAAATTCCCATAGAATAATGTGAATATAATAAAAAGGAGGAATAAATTATGTGTAATAACTATACATCATCTTATGCTATTGTTTTAGTTTTATTTATCTTACTAGTTATAATTCTAGGTAATTATATATAATTAAGGAGGGAATTATGAATTGTCAAAACACTACTGAAACAGTTACTTCTTGCGGTTCATACGGCAGAAGTGACAATGGATTTTTAATTATTGTTGTTTTATATATTTTACTTGCTATAATTCTTGGAAGTAGATATAGAACATTTTAAGATGGCTGTTAACTTAGGTTAACAGTTTTTCTTTACATTTTTGTAATTTTATAGTATCATATATTAGAAATTTTTGGGAGAGAAGTAGAAATATGGTTAAAGTAGCAATTTCTAAGTTTCAAGATGGATTAGGAGAATATGTAAAAGAACTAAATGATTATCCTATTTTAACAAGAGAAGAAGAGATAGTACTTTTTAAGAAATTAAAGAAAGGTTCTCTTGAAGCTAGAGATAGACTTATTAAATGCAATTTAAAATTAGTAGTTGCAATTGTATTAAGGTCATTTACTTATTATAATATTTCACTTATGGATTTAATAAGTGAAGGGAATCTTGCTTTGATTCATGCTATTGATAATTATAAATTAGAATTAAATGCCAAATTTTCTTCTTATGCTTATAAAGTTATTTATGATAGAATAAAAAGGTATTTGCAAAAAAACTTAGGTGATGTTCGAATTGCTTATAATAAACAAGACAAAATGACTAAATATAGAAAGTTAAAAGAAACTTTCTTTAAAGAATATGGTTATAATCCTACTTTTGATGATATGGCAAATATCTTAGGTGTTTCTAAAAAAGAAATAGAAACGTTAGAACATTTAATGACTATTTCGCCATTTAGTTATGATGCTTTTACTCCTAATAATAATGATGATGAATTAAATCACGAAGATAGACTTTTGAACTATAAAGACACAAGAAGTAATCCTGAATTGTGCTTTTTGCGAGAAAATGATGCTATTTTTACATCTGAACTAATTGATGCATTTATCTTAACTGATTTACAAAAAGAAGCTTTAAAGAAACGATTTATTGAAAATAAAAGCTATGACCAAATTGGCTTAGAACTTAATGCTAGAAATTATAAATCAGCTAGTTTTTTAGTGTATGAAGCTCTAGAAAAAATTCGAACTCTTCCTTATAATCGTTTAATATTAGCAAGATATGTTTATGGACTAGAAGATACACTTTGGATTACAGAAAAGTTATCTTCAAATAAAAAAAATCATACTTATAAAGAAACGATTTATCAAATATTAAATCTTCCAAAAGAAATAGTTGATGAAGCAATAAGAATAGTTATTGATACCGATAAAAAAGTAGAAGTTTTTAACTATCGTTTTCTTGAATATAGAGATAGAAATTTTTCTGATACAGATATTGAAACAGTTAAATCAAAATTAAAAAGTTACTATTATCTTCAGGGAAGAATAAAAAAAGAAGCCTTGAGACTATTAGAGAAAAGAGAAAATAAGAATAATAAAACAATATAAAAAGGAGGTTATTAAAATGCAAGATTTAAATAATATTGAGGAAATATATCAAAATTTATTACCTATTATTGTAGAAGTTTACGAAAGATATTTATATTTAGATTTTGATGATAAAACTTTAAAAAAATTTATAATTTCAAATATTCCAGATATCTTAAAAAACAAACCAAGTAATAAATCGTATAAAGAATATATGAAAGAAGAACTTAATACTTTATTTCGAAAAAAATTGTTAGAAGAACTTAAAAATAATCCTTTTAAAATAATTAATAAATATACCAAATTTTATCTAAGTGAAACTAATGATTATCTTACAGCTATTAATTATTTAAAAGATTTAGGAAGTATTTTAAGAGGAGTTGGATTTTCAATTACTAGTAGTTTTTGTAAAGATCTTTTAGAAAATAATGAACTTATAAAGTCTTTAATAAAAGTTATTGTTGAAGCAATGATGGAAGATGAAAAAATAATTGATAAAGTAGGAGATAACTTTTTTATAAGTTTATTAACGTCAGAATATGAATCCTTGACAGATAAGGCTTATTTTGATGAGATTGAGAGAGAAAATGATTCATTAGATTTTGGTAAGATATCTAGTCGAGAGTTTGCATCTGATAGTCTTAAACTATATTTAAATGATATAGGAAAAATTCCTTTGTTAACAAAAGAAGAAGAATTTAAGTATGCAAAACTTTCTCAAGAAGGAAATAAAGAAGCCTTTGATAAAATGATTAATAGTAATTTACGTTTAGTTGTTTCAATTGCTAGAAAATATCTTGGTCGTGGTTTACCATTTATGGATTTAATTGAAGATGGTAATGAAGGATTGATAAAAGCAGTTTTAAAATTTGATCCCGATAAAGGATATCGTTTTTCAACTTATGCAACTTGGTGGATTAGACAATCTATAAGTAGAGCAATAGCTGATTGTTCTAGAACGATAAGAATTCCTGTTCATCAATTAGAAAATTTAAGTAAATACAATCTTGCTAAACGAGATTTATTTGAAAAAATAGGACATGAACCAACTATTAAAGAATTAGCAACACATTTAGGTAAAACTATTGAAGAAATAGAATATATAGAAAATATTATTCAAGATCCAATTAGTTTAAATACCAAAGTAGGAGAAGATGAAGATACAGAACTAAGTGAGTTAATTCCTAATGGTGAGACTTATGAAAATGATTTAATTGACTTTAATTTTGAAAATATAATTAATAATTTTGGTTTAAATGAAAAAGAAAAAGACATCTTAAGAATGCGTATTCAAAAGCAAATGAGTTTAGAATCAGTTGGTAAAATTTATAATATTACAAGAGAAAGAGTAAGACAAATTGAATTTCGTGCTATAAAAAAAATACGTGATAAAAGATCTAAAGCTTTACTTTTAGCTCTTTATACAAGTGATCCATATAGAGCTGCTAAAAGTATTGGTGTTAGTAAAAGTGAATTTTCTTACTTTTTAGATAATTTAGGAACATCAGCTAAAAATATAATTAATCAAAAAGTTGATTATCCTAAAACAAGTGAAAAGATAACTTTAAATATCACTTTAACTAGAAAATTTTATGATAAATTATTAGAAAAAGTTAATAATAGCAATTCTCTTTTTATAACCTTTTTAAAAGATGCTAATTTAACATTAGATGAAATAGTTTTATTAATTTTAAATAAAGCTTTAAAACTACCTACACCTATATTTTTAGATATGTATCAAGAAAAAGTTGATTTAAATTATTTTAGTAAATATTTAGATTATATAATGAGTAAATTAAAAAAATCAAAATATGCTGATTTAATAAGAATTTATCTAAAAAGTAGTAGAAAAATATTAGAAGAAATTAATTTTCAAGAAATTGAACCTGATTATAATTATCAGAAGAGATATAACTTTAAAGTTACATTGGATTTTACTAATGCTTCAAAGTTAAAAATAGAAGATACTTTATATTATCAGCTTACACATTTTAATAGAAAAGTAGTAGCTAGTTTATATGAACTAATAGCTAATATTTATGAAGTTGCTAAAAAGTCTCTTTTTATGGCTACTCTTATTAATATAGGTATAACTCCTAAAGATATAATTTTAACGATTATGAAATATATTTTAAAAATAGAAATTGATTATAATTTAGAAATACAAATTTATAGAGAAGATACTCAGAATAGTCATTTAGAAAAGATTCAAAAAAGTATAAATGAATCAATATATAAAAAAGAGTTAGAAGATTACTTTAATAATCCTATAGAAGTAGCTAAAGAACTTGGAATTTTATCATTATATAATGAGAGCTTAAAAGAGAGGGGAAAAATTTTAAATGAAAGACCAAAAAATAATTTAGAACAAGAAATGGAACTTGGTTTAGAAGAAAGTGAGGATATGATGATGTATAAAAATGATCAAAGATTTGATGTAGTTTCAGAAATTATTAAAAAACCTAAAACACTTGTTAATTATGTTATTAGAAATATGTTATCATCTGATGATAAATTAGTTATATTAACTATATGTGGTATTACAAAAGATACATTGATAGATAAAAATTATTTTCAACAGGTAAATTATTTTAATGAAGTATTAATTCCAAGAATAAGTACAAAAGTTAGAGAATTAGAAGAGCAATTAAAAGAAAGAAATATTGGAAATAATCCTGTTTTAAATCCTGATACTATATTTCAAGAACTTAATCAAGAGTTATTAAACAATCTTAAAAATTCAAATTTTTTGATGTTACTTAATAATTGTACTTCTGAAGAAATTGATATCTTTTTAAGAGTAATGCAAATATCTGGAAAATATACAATTGAAGATGTTGCTAAAATGAAAAATAAAACTTCTCTTGAAATAATAGAAATAGTTAGAAGTGTTTTATTAAATCATCCAGCAATGTTTAACTATTTAACAAATTTAATTGACTTTTTAACAAGTAATCCTGATTATGAAATTACTAAAGAAAAAGATAAAAGTTATTCTAAAAAGAAAAAAATTGATTAGTGAAATGTAGGGGGTAATAGTTTATGCAAAAGGAATTTGATAATATACCAGTAGAAATTTTAACAGATTCTTTAAAACTTTATATAAAAGAGATTAGTGAAATTCCTTTATTAACAAAAGAAGAGGAAAAGAAGTATGCTATTGAATCTTTTAATGGAGATAAAGATGCTAGAAGAAAAATGATTGAAAGCAATTTAAGATTAGTAGTTTCAGTTGCTAAAAAATATGTAGGACGAGGAGTTTCTCTTTTAGATTTAATTGATGAAGGTAACTATGGGCTTATCCTAGCTGTTAAAGATTTTAATCCTAATTTAGATTATAGATTTTCAACTTATGCAGTTTGGAAAATAAAAGGAGCTATCAAAAGAGCAATTATTAGGGAAAGAAACATGGTTAGAATTCCTCATGATAAACAACTTATATATCAAGGTTATTTAAATGTTCAAGCAGAATATTATAAAAAATTTGGTTTTTATCCAAGAATTGAAGAAATAGCTAATAAAATGAATGTTGATATTGAAGAATTAAAAAGTTTAGTATCTCAAATGGAAAATTTTAAAATCCATAGTTTAGATGAACCGATAAGTTCTGATAGTGATTCTAAAGGAGTAGATGAATTAACCTATAAAGATTTAATTCCTTCAATTGAAAAAGGTTATCAGGAAATGGAAAATATTATGGAAAGTGATTTAAAGGAAATTTTTAGAATTGCTGGTTTAACCCCTCAAGAAGAAAAAATTATAAGAAGTATTTTTTTAGAGAATAAATCATTAAGAGAAATAGCAAGAGAATCTAATTGTTCTTGGACTTTAATTCAACAAAGAAGAAATAGAGCAATTAGACGTTTATATGCTCATCGAAGTGAAATTGATAAAGTATTTAATATGGATAGTATGAAAAATTTAGAAGATAAGACTGATATTTATGGTTTAAATTATATAGAACAACAAATAATTATATATCATTTTATAGAAGAAAAAAGTTTAAGAGAAATTTCTAATATTATGAATATTTCTTATCCAATAATAGTTTCTTCTTTAAAAAGTAGTCTTGAAAAGTTAAAAAAAGAAAGAATTTCTCAAGAAAGATATTTAGAGTATCTTAATAATTATGTTCTCAATCAAGAAATAATAGGATTAAAATAGGGGTTACTTGAAAGTTTTTCTTTTTTGTGATATTATTTACCAGGTGATTTAAATGGGTAAGGTTGTTGTTGATACTTTAATTGATTTAGTAAAAATTATACCTTTCTTATTTGTAGCTTTTTTAATTATGGAATATTTAGAACATGGAGTTAAAAAGAAAAGTAACATTTTAAGAAATAAAAAAGTAGGACCATTAGTTGGAGGTATTTTAGGTATTATTCCTCAATGTGGTTTTTCAGTTATGGCTACAAATTTATTTTCAAGTAAAGTAATCACGATAGGTACACTTTTAGCAATTTATTTATCAACTAGTGATGAAATGTTACCTTTGTTAATATCAGGTGGTATTTCTTCTAAAGTAATTTTGATAGTTTTGATAACTAAAGTTATTGTTGCAATTATAGGTGGTTATTTAATTGATTTATTATTGAGTAAAAAAAACTTTAAAAAAGATTTTTCAATATGTGAAGATGATGATTGTCATTGCGAAAAGGGAATAATAAAATCAAGTTTAATTCATACTTTAAAAATTTCTTTCTTTATTTTAGTAACAACATTAATTTTAAATATTTTAGTTTATTATATAGGAGAAGAAAAAATTGCTAGTATTTTACAAACTAATAGTTTCTTTGGCCCTTTCTTAGCAAGTATAATAGGTTTAATTCCTAATTGTGCAGCTAGTGTTTTAATTACAGAATTATTTATAAAAGGGGTAATTACAACAGGTATGTTAATAGGTGGGTTATTAACAGGAGCAGGACTTGGTCTTTTAATTTTATTTAAGGTCAATAAGAATAAAAAAGAAAACTTTATAATTTTGATATCTTTATATTTAATTGGTTCTATTGTTGGACTTTTATTTGATTTATTAAATTTAGTTATTTAATTTATAATGGTGTTTACATATTTTTGTAAATATCTTTTTTTCTATCTTGAAAAATTCAAAAATTATGATATTATTAAAGTAGGAAGGAAGTCGAGAATAATGAACGCATTTAAAAAAGTTGACAATTTGTCAACCATGGGGGGGGCTTAGAAAATAGTTTTTCTAAGCAAAAAAATAAAATAAATACCAAAACTATAACACTTAAGAGATTGGTCCTCGGACCAAGTCTTTTAAGTGTTTTTTGATGTGGAGGTGAAAAAAAATGGATTTAAAAAAGGAAATAGCAGTAAATAAGAAAATTTTAGTAATACTAATATTAGTAAGTGTATTAACAGTAGGAATGAATGTATCATACTCTTTATTTCAAGCATCGGTTAAGTTAGATAATGTAGTTGAAATACATACAGCATCAGAGTTTCCATCAAGTGGAGGTGGAGGAGCAGTAGATGATTTGATAGGAAAAGTAGATAGTGAAGAAGATGGAATCGAGGGAGTAGATCCTGAAACAGGATTAGCATGTATACCAGGAGGAGATTGTAAAGAATATAGGTATACAGGGACAACAGTCAAGAATTACGTACAACTAAAAAATAAGCAAACAACAGGTGGAGAAGACACAGAAGAGTTATGGAGAATAATAGGAATATTCACAGATTCTGAGTCTGGTGAGAAATACATGAGAATAGTAAGAAATGAAGTATTACCAGCAGAAATGTTACCGACAAACTATGTAAAAAATGGAACAACATATACAATACATGGTTCAAGTTATTACGCATATTGGAATAACAAAAGTGGATATAACAATGATTGGGCAACGGCAGGATTACAGTATTATTTGAATACCGAGCAAGATGAGGGAAGTAACAAAGGATATATGAGTTATTCGAGTGAAGAAACAAAAGGAATGTAAGAAGACAGAACACATTACTTA
>CANRJE010000066.1 GCA_947630865.1 uncultured Bacilli bacterium
CCTACAGTTTATCATTATGCTCATATTGGAAATTTAAGAAGTTATATAGAAGAAGATTTACTAGAAAAAAGTTTAAATTATTTAGGTTATCATGTTGATAGAGTTATGAATATAACTGATGTTGGACATTTAACAAGTGATGCTGATACTGGTGAAGATAAAATGTTAAAAGGTGCTAAAAGAGAACATAAATCAGTTTTAGATATAGCTAAATTTTATACGGATGCTTTCTTTAAAGATTGTAAAAATTTAAACATTAAAAAACCAGATACTGTTGTTCCAGCTACTAGTTTAATTTCTGAATATATTAAAATAATTTCTAAATTAATGGATACAGGTTATGCTTATTTTAGTAATGGAAATGTTTATTTTGATACATCTAAGTTAAAAGATTATTATGTTTTAACTAATCATAAAGAAGAAGATATGATGATTGGAGTTAGAGATTCAGTTTTAGAAGATAAAAACAAAAGAAATAAAACAGATTTTGTTTTATGGTTTACGAAGTCTAAATTTGAAGATCAAGAGTTAAAATGGGATTCTCCTTGGGGATTAGGTTATCCGGGTTGGCATATTGAGTGTTCAGGAATTTCTATGAAATATTTAGGAGAATATTTAGATATTCATTGTGGTGGAGTTGATAATATATTTCCACATCATACAAATGAAATTGCTCAAAGTGAATCCTATTTAGGTCATAAATGGTGTAATTATTGGTTTCATGTTGAGCATTTAAATGTTAAAAACAGTAAGATGAGTAAAAGTAAAGGAGAGTTCTTAACCGTATCTTTATTAAAAGAAAAAGGTTATAATCCTTTAAGTTATAGATATATGGTATTGGCTAGTCATTATGGAAAACCTATTGAATTTTCTTTTGAAGCCTTAGAACAAGCAGAAACTAGTTATTTGAAATTAAAAAAGAAAATTAGTTCTTTAAATAAAAATAAAAGAGAACTTGATAAAGAAAAATATGATTATTTCAATGATAAATTTAAAGATGCTCTTAGTAATGATTTAAATACAGCATTTGCTTTAACAGTATTATATGATGTTTTAAAAAGTGATATAAATGATTATACAAAAGTAAAATTAGTTGAGAGTTTTGATAAAGTTTTATCACTTGATTTATTAAAAGAAGATAAAGAAGAAATAAGTTTAGAGATTCAAGAATTAGTTGACTTAAGAAATAAATATAAGGGGGAAAAGAATTACGAGGAAGCAGATAAAGTTCGACAAAAGTTACTTGATTTAGGTTATAAGATATTAGATACAAGAGACGGTGTTAAAATAGAAAAAATATAGGAGATGATTAAATGTTTTATTATTATGGTTTGGATCCAACTTATGTATTAGTCTTAATAGGTTTATTAATTACAATTATTGCTCAAATTTTTGTAAGTTCTTCATATAGCAAATATAAAAAAGTTAAATCAAAGAGTGGTTTAGAAGGTTTTGAAGTTGCAAGACATATATTAGATAACAATGGATTAACAAATATTGATATTGTTGAAACAAGAGGAGAATTAACTGACCATTATGACCCAACAAGAAAAGTTATTAGATTATCACATGATATTTTTCATGGTGATTCTATAGCTGCTGCAAGTGTTGCTGCTCATGAATGTGGTCATGCTGTTCAAGATAAAGAAAACTATTTCTTTTTAAGACTTCGTGCAGCGATTCTTCCAATTGTTAATTTTTCAAGTTATGCTGGTTATATTTCTATTGTTTTAGGGTTGTTATTTTCTACAAAACTTATATATCTTGGTATTTTCTTTGAACTTGCCGTTTTACTTTTTCAATTAATTACGTTACCTGTTGAATTTGATGCTTCTAAAAGAGCAGCTAAGTTTTTAGAAAAGGAAGCACTAGTTGAAAAGAAAGAACAAGAAGGTAGTAAGAAAATGTTAAGGGCTGCAGCGATGACTTATGTTGCTTCTGTTGTAACAGTTCTTCTTCAAATATTAAGACTTATATTAATAGCTTCTAGTGATAATAATCGAAGATGAATACTATAGAAATAAATAGCTTAGTACTTGCATATTTAGGAGACTCTGTTTATGAAGAATACGTGAGAGAATATCTAATAAAAAAGGGAATTAGTCACGTTAAAGACCTACAAGAACAATCTCTTTTCTTTGTAAGTGCTAAAAGTCAAGCTAGAATATTAAAAGAACTAATAGATTTAAACATTTTTAGTGAAGAAGAAATGGAAGTTATTAAAAGAGCTAGAAATACAAAAGTTAATTCCCATCCTAAAAATTGTAGTATTATTGAGTATCATGAAGCAACATCTCTTGAAGCTTTATTTGGATACTTAAAATTAAATAATAAAATAGAAAGGTTAGAAGAAATTATAAATAAAATACTTCTAGGATAATATATGTTAGTAAGTGGTCGTAATAATGTTAAAGAAATTTTAAAAAATTTTTCTTTAAAAAATAAGATAAAAAAGGCATATTGTACTGAAAAATTTAATGAATTAGATATTTTGTCCTTAGTAGAAAAAGCCAAAATTCCTTTAATTTATAAAGAAAAATGGGAATTGGATAAACTTGCAAAAAATAATCATCAAGGTATAATATTAGAGGTGGAGGATTTTTCCTATGTAGAGTTAGAAAGTCTTATAAAAAAAGACAAATGCAATTTAATAATTCTTGACCATTTAGAAGACCCTCATAACTTGGGAGCTATTATTAGAACGGTGGAGGCTTCAGGTATTGATGGAATTATTATTCCTAAAAATAGAAGCGTATCTGTTAATGAAACAGTTATGAAAACTAGTGTTGGAGCACTTTATAATGTTAAAATAGCAGAAGTTACCAATTTAAATCAAACAATCAAAAAATTGAAAACTCTTGGCTTTTGGATAATTGGAACTGATATGGACGGAGAAGATTATAGAAATATCAACTATCCAGATAAATGTGCTTTAATAATTGGAAGTGAAGGTTTTGGTATGTCAAGACTTGTTAAAGAATCATGTGACTACATAGCAAAAATTCCTATGAATGGAAAAATTAACAGTTTAAATGCTAGTGTAGCAGCTGGTATTATGATATATGAGTTAATTAGAAAGTAGGAAATATGTATAGTAATGATAATGAAATATTATATATGATTAATGAAAGTGATGATAATTATCGAATTATTTTGGATAAATATCGTCCTCTTATTATTAAAATTTGTTCTTCTTATCAGAATTCCTTTAAAGAATTTGGTTTTGAACTAGAAGATTTAATTCAAATTGCTAATATGGCTGTTGTTGATGCTATTAGAAATTATAGTGATAATAAAAATACAATGTTTTATACTTATTTAATTCATTGTATTAAAAATAAAATATTAAATGAGAGTCGTAAGCAAAGAACTAATAAAAAGAAAGTCTTAAATAAAGCTTTATCTTATGAAGATATAGTTTCAGGGTATACTGGTAATCCTCTTGAAATATTACCAGATAAGAAAGCTAAAGACCCATATGATATTCTAGTAGAAGCTGAAGAGGAAGTGAATTATATAAATTTTTTAAATTCATTACCATTTGAAGTAGCTTTAGTCTATGAAATGAAACAAAATGGTTTTAAAAATAAAGATATATGCTTATTTTTGGAAATAGATATACAAGAATTATTAAAATCAATGAAATATGCTAAGATGGAACTATCAAAATGGTTGATGATTTTTAATTAGACTTAAATCAATTTTTTATTAAAATACAAAGAAGATTTATCTGAAAATTATTTTTATTTAGATGAATTAGAAGTAGTTAAATAGAAAGTATCTTTTATTGTTGATGATAAAGAGTTTAACTCTTTTTACTTTACAAAAATTTTCATTTATTACTTGTAAATATTTATATATTAAGGTAAAATAAATGTGAATTTATTGATGTGAGTGAGGTTATTATGAAAAAGAAAGAGTATCAAAAGAAAATGGCAAAAGAAAAGAAAGCCTTAAAAGACTTAGAATTAAATGATTCTAGTAAAAATATCAAGAATGGAATTATTATAGGAATCTCAGTCATTGCTTTTATTGGTTTAATGTTTGTTTTTACGAAAATTAAAACTGGAGAATGGAATTTATTTACTAAAGAAAACTCTCCTACTTATAGTGCTGAAATTCAATCAACAAAAATACTATGTGGTTCTATTTTAAATAGAAGTGACTCTGAATACTTTGTTTTAGCTTATGAACTTAGTGAAGATGAAGCAAGTCTTTATGAAAGTATTTTAGAGCGTTATAATGAATCTGAAAAGAAATTACCTTTATATAAAGTTGATTTAGGAAATAGCAGAAATAATATTTGTTTAGGAGAAAAAGTTAATATAACTAACAAAATAGAAGATTTAAAACTTAGTATGCCAACGCTTCTTCAAATTAAATCAGGAAAAATAGTGAAATCTTATACAACTTATGATACAATTAAGAAAACTTTAAATAGTTATGTAGATTAACGCAATATCTACTTTTTTTAATATAGTAAATGGGGTGTTTTATGGAGTCTTTTTTAGAAATTAAAGATTTAACTTTAAAACTTGGTGATAAAGTTTTTTTTGAAAACTTTAATTTAACTATCGAGAAAAATTCATTTGTTAGTATCATTGGTCCAAATGGAAGTGGAAAAAGTTTATTAACAAAAGTATTAAGTGCTATTCTTCCAACTACTGATATGGTAACTCTTGATGGAATTAAATTAAATAAAGATAATGTTTTAAAATACCTAACAAAAATTGGAGTAGTTACCAATGATTTTAATCAAGAATTTCTATTTAAAAAAGTTAAAGACGAATTAGCCTATCCCTTACTTAATCTTGGTTATCCTGAACATAAAATTAATAAACAAATTGCAAGTATTGCAGAATTTTATCAAATAGGAGATTTATTAAACAAAAATATAGATGATTTAACCATATCTTTAAAGAAAAAATTATTAATTATTTTAGCTCTTATTCATGAACCTACATTATTAATATTAGATGATGCTTTTTATGAAATGGATTCTAATGAACAAAAATTCATGTTAGAAAAACTTTCTATTCTAAAAGAAAAAGGTTTAACTATTTTAAATATAACTAGTAAATTAGATACAGTTTATAATAGCAATAAAATATATATTTTAAATAGACTACAAATTGAAGGATCTGGTAAGAAAGAAGAAATATTAGAAGATATTAATAAATTATTAGACTTAGGTTTTCAAATTCCCTTTTTTCTTGATATCTCTAATAAATTAAAATATTACAAAATACTTGATAAAACATATTTTGATTTGAATGAATTAGAAGGTGCTTTATGGAAATAAAATTACATAGTAAGAAAGAGAAAAATAATTTAAAAAACATGAATATTAATTTTAAACCAGGAGTTATTACAGGTATTTATGGAGATTTTTTTAAAACAATTCCGGATATGATTATTAAGAATAATTCTTTTTCCAATTATAAAAAAATAAGTTATATAGAAAGATTAAATAAAGATACATTTCTAACAGAGAAAGTAAGTGATGAATTTTATTTAATTAAAAAAGATATAAATGTTAAGGAAGAAGAATATTTAGATAAAATAATATCATCTTTAAAAATGGTTGGATTAAAAAAGAGTTATTTAAAAAGAAAAATTAATACTCTTTCTAAAAGTGAAAAAAGACTTCTTGATTTTGCTTTAAAATTAGTTACAAGTCCTGATATTATTATTATAGATGAACCATTTTTATATTTAAATAATGAATATATTTTTAGTTTAAAAAAAATATTATTTGATTTAAAAGAAAAGTATTCTAAAACAGTAATTATTTTAAGTAATGATTCTAATACTTTATATGAATTAACTGATGAAGTTATTATTATGAAAGATAATATAATTTTAATAAGAGATACAACTAGTAGAACTTTTAGGGAATTTGAGTTTTTAGAAAAAAATGAGATACTCTTGCCAGATATGGTTATGTTTATGAGAAGAGCTTTAAATCATGATGAAAAGTTAACAGAAACTAAGGATAGGGATACCTTAATTAAGGAGGTTTTGAAGTATGCTAAAGAGACTAATTGCGAAACACAAAGCGATTGACTTAAAAGATTTAAACAATGTTTTATTAATTATCTCTTTAGGAGTATTTCTTGTAAGTTTATATTTCTTAAAAAATATATATGTTTTAATGCTTGTTTATCTTTTTATATATGATTTATTTTATCGAAGAGAAAGAAATAAATATTTTAAACTTTTAACAGGCATATTACCAATTTTAATTTTTGCTTGTTTTTTACTTAGGTATATTGATTTAAGTAGTTTAAGTTTTGATTTAATTAATATGTTAAAAATAATAATTAAAGCTTTAATATTTCTTGACTATTTAATGATTGTTGTTCATGAAATTAGAGGAAAAGATATTAAATATGTTAAAGGTAAAAGAGGAAAAAATTCTCTTAATGATTTAAGAATAAAAAATATTAAAAGATATAAAGATTGTAATTTAGAAGTATTAAATAATTATCAAATAAAAAATAATCTTGATCTTGATAGTGATTATTATAAAGTTCTTAAAAATAATTTAAATCAAAAAATAAAAAATGATTTAGAAGAATATGTTGTAATTAATTATTTAAGATTTTATAAAAATAGAAAAAATAATAAAAAAAATATCTTGGATAGTTTAAATATTTTATTTGTTAGTATTCATGTTATAATTTTATTATTAAGTATTTTGGTGAAGTAATATGCGTTATTTAATTAAATTTTCTTATGATGGAACATTGTTTCATGGTTTTGAAAGTCAAAAGGGATATAGAACAATTGAAGATGAAATGAAAAAAGTTTTACAATATATTAATAATTCTAAAAATACAAAGTTAGTAGCTAGTGGTAGAACTGATAAAGGGGTTCATGCTCTTATGCAAACAGCTCATGTTGATATTGATGTAAAAATTACGGAAGAAAAATTAAAAAGGGCAATGAATAGTTTATTACCTAATGATATTCATATTATTAGTACAAGTGTTGTTCCAGATGATTTTCATGCGAGATACATGGTTAAAGAAAAAATATATGAATATAAACTTAATATGGGAGAATTTAATCCTATTTTAAGAAATTATATTTATCAATTTAATAAAAAATTAGATGTAAAAGCTATGCAAGATGCTATAAAAAAATTTATTGGAGTTCATGATTTTAAGTCTTTTACACCTAATAAAGACAAAAGAAATTCTTATGTAAGAGAAATATATGCAGCAGAAATTAAAGAGAATAATGATATTTTAACATTTACTTTTAGAGGTAATGGTTTTATTAAATATCAAATTAGAAATATGGTAGGATTACTTATTCAAATAGGACTTCATAAAAAGAATCAAAATGATATTGAAAAGATTCTTAATATGAAAAATAGAAGTGCTGGTTATAAAACAGCTCATCCAGAAGGTTTATATTTAAAAGAAGTTAAATATTAAATCATAAAATAATTAATAACTTAGGGGGTTTTATGAAACTTGAATATCGAATTGTTGATAAAATGATTATGGAAGGAACTCTTAAGATAAGAGATTTTAAAAAAATATTAGAGAGTAAAATGTATCCAATAGAAATGATTTATTTTTCTGTTTTTAGTGCTAGAATTCCAAAATATATTATAGCTTTTGCAGCTTATTATGGTTATTCTTATAAAGAATCTATAAATGAATATCTTGATTCTTCAGAATGTAATAGTAAAACTATTTTAGATATATATGATGTCTATCAAGGTTTTTATATTTTAAATTATCGGGATAAGATTGAAAAAGGAACAACTGATGATATTTATCGTTTTATTTTGATACTTCTAAGAGATTATCCGGAAGATACTGTAAAAAATTTAATTTCTTATTTATTTGAAACATATCCTGAAGTTAAAGATAAGTATAATTTTAATCTCTTTATAATGTCTTTAAAAACAAAGACTTTAAAAGAGTTTTTAGATATTTTAATTAAAAATAGTTTATTAGAATATACAATAAAATATAAAGATATTATGTCATTTAATGATTTAAAAGATATTTATTATTTATTAAAAGTTATAGATATTAAAGATATGGATATTATTAAGGAAAGATTACGTAATAAAATATTAAATTTTGTAAATAATTCAGATATTAATCAAGAAATGTTAAATGATATAGAAAAAATAAGTGAAGAAATTGGATTAGGAGAATTTGTATTTATTTTTTCTAATCTTCAAGTTATGAGTCAAATAAAGAATAAAATTATGAAGTGTTTAGCAGAATATTTCTTTAGTAGTCAAGAACTATTAGAAAAAAACTATGATGCATTAGAAAATGTTAACGTAAAAGACAATTTAGAAACTAGTGATGATACTTTAGATATTAAGGCTAATATATTTAGAGTTCCTAATAAGGTATATAGAAAACTTTATAAAACTGTTGACAATAAGAAAGAAAAAAATTATAATTAAGGCATATTCAAAGTGTTGATGTGGAAAAGTACTATAATTAGTTACATATAGAGAGCTAATGTTTGGTGAAAGTTAGTAGGAAGATTATAGGAAGAACACCACGGAGTGTATTTTTGAAATTAGTAGAAAATATCGGTTTTGAAAACCGTTATCAAGAAGAGATATCAAGCATTGATAAAAAGAGTGGTACCGTGATATATTTGCC
>CANRJE010000067.1 GCA_947630865.1 uncultured Bacilli bacterium
TAAAAATTTCTACAAAATTTTATTACAAAGTGGATTTTACCTATTCAAACTGGAATTTACTTTTGCAATTCAGCTTTTTCTAATAATAGACAAAATTTTATCCCTATTTTTATTTTATTATTTTAAAAATAAAAGATTACAAAAAATTAAATATCCAAAATTTCACATTTCTTTTTAATTTCTTTTACAAAAATGGATTCTTCTTCTTTTTTAGTCATCAAATAAACATTATTTTTAGTTCTAGTTAAAGCAACATAAAAAAGTCTTCTCTCTTCTGCATATAAAAAATTATCTTTATTCTTAAAAAACTCATTTATTATTTTTTCATCTTTTATTTTATTAGGAAATCCCAATAACTCATCACTTAAATTTAAAACAATAACTGAATTTGCTTCTAAACCTTTAGCACGATGAACAGTTAAATATTTAATATTTAAATCTTTATATTTTATATAGCAATCATCTAACTTTTCCCAAACAAAGTTTAAATCATTATTACATCTTCCAAGAACTAATATATCCTTTTCTCCTTCAAAAATCAATTTATCTAAAAGCCTTAAAAAACGAATTTTATAATTACTTTTAGTATAGTAAACTATTTTAATTGGTTTAGATAATCTCTTATTTGATAATAATCTTTTATTTAATTGATAAGGATTTTTTATTATAAATTTATAAGCTATTTTAATTAATTCTAAAGAATTTCGATAAGTATTTTTCAAATATAAAATATGACTATCTTGAAAATATTTTTTAAAGTTAATAAATAAATCCATTGTACAACCAGAAAATTTATAAATCGATTGAAAATCATCGCCAACACATAGTATTTTACTATCACAAGATTTACTTATTTCTTTTATCAATTGATAACGAACTATAGAAGTATCTTGAAATTCATCAATAATTATATATTTATAATATCTTTTCATACCATATTTATTAACAACTCTTGTTGCATATTCTATCATCATATCAAAGTCAAGTGTTAAAGAACTATTTAAATCTTCTAAATAAATTCTATAGATATCTAAAATTATAATTAATAAACATTTATTTTTATAACTTTGTTTTTTATTAAAACGATATTTATTCTTCAATATATATTTTTTTAAGTCATTTATCTTTTTATTATTACTTTTAATTAAATTAATAAACTTTATAATCAATTTTTTATAAACTAAAAATTGTTCTCTAAATTCATTTTTTAAATTTTCATAAGTAAATTCTTTCTTAATATAATATTTAAAATAATCAAGAACATAGTTTAAATAATGGTTATCATAGATAATTGACTCAAAATATTCATTGGTAACATATTCTAAAAAGTCACTTGCTGCAACCTGATAGTAAACATGATTATCTTTTAATATCTCTAAACTTAGTTTATGGAAAGTATAAATATCAATATCGTATTCTAATTTATTTTTTAAATTATTAACTGTTTCATTAGTAAATGAAATACAAAGAATATCATGATAATTAACTTGACGTTTTTCTATTAAATATTTTATTTTACCAATTATAGTTAATGTTTTTCCACTTCCTGCTCCTGCAACTACAAGTAAATTTCTTGAATTATCAAGAACTACTTTTCTTTGTTCTAAATCTAATTTATAACCGTTTATATTATCAAAAAAGGAATTATTTATTTCATCTTTCATATAGACCTCTAATATAATATAAACGAAAAAAAATTAAAAAAATAAATTTTTAAAAATTATTTTAGAATTATGTAAAAATATGTGAGTTTACTTGCTACTAGTAGTGTTAAATGATATAATGATTTTGAAAGTTGAGGATATATGAAAAAAATAGAAAATGTTAATTTAGAAGGAAAAAAAGTTATTATTCGTGTTGATTATAATGTGCCACTTGATGATAATTTAAATATTGTTGATGATAATCGTATTAAAGAAAGTTTAAAAACAATAAACTATTGTTTGGATAAGAACTGTAAAATCATCTTATTATCACATCTTGGTAAAATTAAAAAGGAAGAAGATAAAGCTAAAAAAAGTTTAAAAGTTGTTGCTAAAAGACTAAGTGAACTAATTGGAAAAGAAGTTAAATTTATACCTGCAACTAGAGGTCCTTTAGTAGATGAGGCTGTTTTAAAAATGCAACCAAAAGATATTATCATGCTTGAAAATACAAGATTTGAAGACTTAGATGGTAAAAAAGAAAGTGGAAATGACTCTGAACTTGCAAAATATTGGGCAAGTCTCGGAGATATATTTATAAACGATGCTTTTGGAACATCTCATAGATCTCATGCTTCAAATGTTGGAATAGCAAGTAATATCAAAGAATCTTGCATAGGATTTTTAATTGAAAAAGAACTTGATAACTTGTTACCAATTATTAATAATCCTGAAAAACCTTTCGTTGTTATTCTAGGAGGAGCTAAAATATCTGATAAAATAGGAACTATAAAAAACTTGATTTCTAAAGCTGATTATATATTAGTTGGAGGAGCTATGGCTTACACCTTCTTAAAAGCAAAAGGAGAAAAAGTTGGTAATTCTTTAATCGATAGTGAATCTCTTGATTTTGCTAAAGAAATGTTAGAAAAAAGTAAGAAGATTATTTTACCAATCGATCATGTTTTAGCAACCGATAATAGTACTTCTGAATATCACATTGCTGATACCATAAATGATAATGAAATGGGTCTTGATATTGGCCCTAAAACCATTCAATTATTTGAATCATATTTAAAAACTAGTAAAACCATCTTTTGGAATGGTCCAATGGGTTATTATGAAAATACTACCTATCAAAAAGGAACTAAAGAATTATGCGATTTTATAAGTAAATTAGATGTAACCTCTGTAGTAGGTGGAGGAGATACAGCTTCTTGTGTTATCAACATGGGATATAAAGATAAATTTACTCATGTATCAACAGGTGGAGGTGCTTCTCTTGAATTATTAGAAGGTGCATCTTTGCCTGGAATTAACATATGAATAAAAAAATTTTAATTACTTATACTTCTTATGGTAATGGACATAAAGCTGCAGCTGAATACATATATAACTATTTTAAAGAACATAATAAAAATTTAAATTTAAAAATCATTGATACAATGGAGTATGGTAATTTATTAGCTAAAATCGATAAAAAATCTTTTGAAATGAATTATAAATTTAGACCCAATCATTTATTTTTTAGTATTATTTATAACTTATCCGATAATAATATAATAACATCTCCTTACAAATTAATTGTTAAACTTATTTTAAAAAAGAAGTTAAAAAAAGAAATCTTAGATTATAAACCAGATATTGTAATCTCTACTCACTTCTTTGGTAGTATTCTAATTGGAATTTTAAAAGACAAATATAATTTAAAAACTAAAACAGTTACAATAATTACAGATTATAAAGCTCATCATTTATGGATAAAAAATCAAGCTAATGAAGATGCTTTTATTGTTAGTAATGAAATAGTAAAAAAAGAATTAATAAAATATCACGTTCCCAAAGAAAAAATATATCCTTTTGGAATACCTTTATCAAGTAAATTTAAAAATCTTGATGATATACATATTATAAAAGAAAAATATCATGTTAATAACAACAAATTAACAATTCTTTTTTTAGGAGGAGGATCATACGGCTCTAACTTTTCTTATATCTATTTTAAATCTTTAGTTAAAGAACAATTAGATATTAACATTATCTTTGTTGCTGGTAATAATAAAAAATTAGAAAGGAAATGTTTAAAGTACGTTCAAAAAGAAAATCTAAAAAACATAAATATAATGGGCTATACTAATGATATTTCTAACTTATTAAATATATCTACTCTTGTAATTACTAAACCTGGAGGATTATCTATAACTGAAGCTATTGAAATGAAAAAGCCAATGATTTTAATTCCTGGTAATGGTGGGCCAGAAAGTTATAATGCTAAATTTATTCTAAAAAATGGATTTGGTTATAAAATAAGTTCTAAAAATTCCTTAAGAAAAATCATTAAAAAGCTTTATGAAAATCCTAAATTAATAGAAAATATGTCCAATAATTTAAATAATTTAGAAAAAAATAAATCAATAGAAAAACTATATAATTTAGTAATGGAAATGGATGTGGAATAATGAAATTAATATGTGCTAATTTTAAAATGAATCTTTTAAAGAAAGATATCTTAAATTATTTAAAAACTATAGAAAATGTTCGAAAGAAAAATTTAGTTTTTTTCCCTAGTATTCCTTATATTGAATACTTTAAAGAAAAAAATTATGTAGTTGGAAGTCAAGATATTAGTTATAAAAATTTTGGAAGTTTAACAGGTGATACCTCAATTGAACAATTAAAAGAATTAGGAGCTAGTTATACTATAATTGGTCATTCCGAAAGAAGAGAATTTTATAATGATTCAAAATATGTTAATCAAAAAATTAGTTTAGCATTAAAACATGATTTTAAAATTGTTCTTTGTATTGGAGAAAATTTAAAAGAGTTTGAAAGTTCTAAAACACTTTTTGTTTTAAAAAAAGAAATTGATGAAGCATTTTCTAATAATCTAGATATGATTAACGAAAGTAATTTAATTATTGCTTATGAACCTATCTGGGCTATTGGAACTAATAAAATTCCAACTTCAGAAGTTTTAAAAAGTACAATTTATCAAATAAAAAATTATATATTAGAAAATTATAATTTAGATTTAAAAGTTTTATATGGTGGAAGTGTTAATTTAGAAAATATTGAAGAATTAGAAAAAATTTCTGAAATTGATGGTTATTTAATTGGAGGAGCAAGTTTAAGTCCTGAAAAGTTTTTAACCCTTATAAATAAGGTTAATTAAAGTATTCGACAAAATAAGACAAAAAAAGAACTTTAAAAAATTTGTAAGATATTATATAATGATAATGCGTGCAGTATAGAGAAAGGATACTATGAAAAAAATTAATGTTTTAATGATCGATGATAACAAACAGTTAATCGATATGGTTAAGGAGTATTTTAGTAGTCACGCAGTAATCAACATTGTAGCAGCAGCTAATGATGGTTTTGAAGGAGTAGAATATATTAAGAATAATCTAGATAATATTGATTTGATTGTTCTAGACCTTATTATGCCAAGGAAAGATGGTATTTCAGTTTTAGAAGATATTAAAGATATTGAAAAACTACCTAAAGTAATTGTTTTAACTTCTTATAATACACCTGAAATGATTAGAAAAGTTGCTGAATATGGTGTTAATTATTTCATGTTAAAACCTTTTGAATTACCTGAACTTGAAAAGAAAATCTTGGAAAGTACTAATGAAATAAAGTCTGGTACTAAAACTTTAGATTTATATCATAATAATTTACAAATTGCTATTACTAATGTTTTACATGAACTAGGTGTACCTTCTCATGTTAAAGGATATTCCTATATTAGAGAAGGAATTTTAGAAGTTTTCTTTAATCCTGCTGTTATAGGAGGAATTACAAAAGAATTATATCCTAAAATTGCTGATGATTTTAATACAACAGTTTCACGAGTTGAAAGAGCTATTCGTCATGCAATTGAAATTAGTTGGAATAGAGGCAATTGGGATTTAATGCAGGATATATTTGGTTATAGTGTTGATATTGATAGAGCTAAACCAACTAATTCTGAATTTATTGTAACTGTTGCTGATAAGTTAAGACTTGAATATGCTAATATAAGTTAAAAAAGTTACCGTTTAGTAACTTTATTTTTTTATCTCGCTTTGCCACTTGTTTTTTCTTTATATTTTTCATAGATATGTTCATTTATTATTAAATCAAATTCACCTATATATTCCATAACTGTTGCATTAAAACTTAATTTTGCATGATTTAAAGTACTATATTTACCTAAATCTTTTTTATTAAAGTCTCCTACTACTCCATTTAAATTAATATATTTAAATCCTTCACTTTTATATTTTTTAATAAGTTCCCAAATAAGAACATAACGAGGATTGAATTTTAAATATTCATCATAGCAACTATCAATTATAAGTTCTACTCCATTATTATGTTTTATTGTAAAAGCTGCTCCTATTGTAACATAATCAATATATTTTTGAGCTAAATTAGTAGCATAAACTAATTCATTTTTTAAATAGTTTAATTTAGTATCGGATTCCATCTTTTGATTAATAATAAATTGTTTATTACTTGCTGGAATATTCGTATCTTGAATAGAAGATGATAATTCTTCATTAACAGCTAACTCTTTATTATATTTGTTGTTCATATTTTGAAGATATTTATTGGTATTAACCTTTATAAAAAATATGTCAATTGCATTATTTCTAGAAAAATTATTATAAAGACCTTGATAATATCTTCTTTTTCTTTTTTTATTTTTAAGAGATGTAAATTTATATAACTCATTAATATTACCAGTCTGGTCAAGTTGAATTTCTACTCCTGATAAAACACTCTCATCTATCTTATCTTTTGCTTCACGTTCAATATTACCATATAAAACTTTTATATCTTCTTGAAGATTAACAAAAGCTGTTAAACGAGGTTTATATGTTTCAAAATATTTATTAAAACCTTGATGAATATAACCATTACTTTTTAAAGTATCTAGAATAAAATTAATAGTATTACTGAAATAAATTATATTACCTTTCTTATCTCTTTCACTACAAATGATTGGAGGATCGATTTTAATAAAGGCAAAGTGTTGTTTTTTTAAAAGATTTATTAATCCTTTAGTTACATTACGAACTATCTTAGGATCAGTATAATCTATCAAAAAACCTCTAGGAGCATATGCATATTTATAATACATATAAAAAGTTTTATGAAGAAACAAAGTTACACCTATAAGAGAGCCATTTTCAACAAAACCAATATAGAAAGTATTTAAGCCTTCATATCTAGATGTTTCAGCATATGAAGAAGTTTGATAATAGGTACTATATTTATGTTTATAAGCAAAAGCATCAAACTCTTCCTTAGTAAGTGCTACTATCTTCATTTCCCCTCACTCCTCTTTTCTATATTATAACTATTTTAATCAATTTTAGCAATATCTAAAAGAAAAAAGAGGTTAACTCTTATTTAATAACAATTCTTTTAACTTTTATGTACTTTTATAATACTATCATATTTTTTTACGTTTTCACTTAAAACAATTTTAAATTTACAAATTATCTGTTATAATAATTAAAGTAAAGGTGGTGTGCTTGTGGAAAACAATGAAGAAATTTTATCAAATAATGAAATCAATAATCCTGATATTATAAGTGATGCTATAGAAGTTGTTGATACTACTAATGATGCTAAAACAGATACTGTAATTGATGATGAATTGATAGTAGATGACAGCACCAATTCAAACGAAGAAGTTATTGATGAAATTATCGATGATAATGAAAGTATTCTCGATAGTAATAAAACTGAAATAAAAGAAGAAACACTTATAGATGATAGTAATATTTCTGAAACAAATGAAGAAGTAATAACTAAAGACAATAGTACTCTTGTAGAAGAAAGTTGGAATATATTAAATGATTATGGTGAAAACTTTAGCACTAAAGAATACTTAACTAATCCAGCTATTGGAAGAGATGAAGAAATTAAACAATTGATTGTAACTTTGTTAACTCCAGAAAAATCAGCTATCTTAGTTGGAAAACCTGGTATTGGTAAAACAGCTATTGTTGAAGGACTTGGTTATCGAATAAAAAATGATAATGTTCCTAACGCCTTAAAAGGTTACACTATTTTTAAGTTAAATACAGCTAGTTTAACAGGTACTATTCCTGGAACTAATGAATTACGTATTCAATATATTGTTAATCATCTTAAAAATCTTGATAAAATAATGATATTCATTGATGAAATACATACTCTTATTGGTAACTCCGAAAATACTTTAGACTTTGCTAACATTTTTAAACCATTAATTGACAGAGGAACTATTAAAATAATTGGAGCTACTACTGTTGACGAGTACAATCGTTATGTATTAAAAGATAAAGCCTTTGTTAGACGTTTTCAAAAAATTGATGTTGCTGAACCAACACGTGATATGGTTATTCAAATAATGATGGGAACTTATCCAAAATTTGAACAAAAAATGAGCTTAAAACTTAAATATTCTGATTTTATAAAAGAAAAAATCATGGCTTTTATAACTGATGCCACTAGTGAATATAAAAGAGTATACGAAACTTCTGTTAGATATCCTGATATTGCTTTAACTATATTACAACAAGCATTCT
>CANRJE010000068.1 GCA_947630865.1 uncultured Bacilli bacterium
ACCTTAAACTCTTGTATTTACTTACCAAAATAGTCATTTCTTCTATTTTTGGATTTAACCGATACCTCCATGTCCAGCATCGACAACAATTCGATATCCATTATTATTCATTTCTTTTCACCCTAATTTAATCTATGCGTTTACCTAAATTTGGTTACTAAAAAACTTTTAATACATTATTCAATAAATTTATTAAAAAAATCATCATATACTAAATGTAATTTATATTATTAATTATAAATATATGTTATACTATTAACAAGATGTAGGGATTGTTATGAAAAATATTGAATTAGTAATATCAGAGGGTATAAAAAAAGGAAAATGGATTGATATTTCGTATATTAACACCAACGGTGAAACAACTTATTATTGGATTGCAATTAGAGATATAGACTTAAAAAAGAAATTACTATATACTTATATTTTTAATAGTCAAAAAAACCTTAAAACTCTAAAAGCAAGAATAAAATTTGATAATATTCAATCAGCTAAAATATTAGAATTCACAACCTTTGAAACCCCAATAGCCTTAATAAAAAAAATAGAAACTAACAAAGAAGATGCTAAATGGTTAAAATATGAAACATTCAATAATAATATTTTAAGATACTATTTAAAGTGCAATGAATTAGATAACGATCCTTATCAAAAAGATACTTTCTTAATAAAAGGAATTGACAAAGATATTTTATTAAAAAACAAAGAAATAATCTTAAACGATGAACAAGAAAAACAAGTTATTAATTATATCAAAAGTTATGATGCAAAAAAAGTTGAAGGAGAAATAAACAACCTTATTCTATCTTTTTTATCAATTGATAACGACTATAAAAAATATGTTATTTTATATTATGATATTAGATTTAACCCATCTAATAGAAAACTAATAATCAATGATATTCCAAGAATAAATCAAACTTTTTTAATAGAAAATAAAAAGCATTCTCTTACATCCTATATAGATATTGATCCTCAAGAATTTACAGAAAACATTACTAAAAATTTAAATACTTATTTAAAAGAATACACTGAATTAATAAGAGCCAATTTAAGATACAATGAAATTATTAATCAAATGCCAGAATTTATGATTTTAAAAAGAACCATAAATGCTAAACTAGCACCAACCTATACTATTATTGAAGAAAAAATTGAAAAAGGTACTTTGGATTTTCCTTTAAAAGCATTTTTTGGTAATTCAAATCGTTTTGGAGCTAAAAGAAAGGAACCAAATATTGTAATTTATGATAATAAAGTTAACATTGACCAAATGCGAGTTATTTATAATTCAATGAAATATCCTATTACTTATGTAGAAGGACCTCCAGGAACCGGTAAAACTCAAACTATTCTAAACGTAATTTTAAGTGCATTTTTTAATTCTAGAACTACTCTAGTTTGTTCGTCCAATAATAAACCTATTAATGGAATTTTAGAGAAATTATCGTTTTCCTATAAAGAAGATCGTGATATACCTTTTCCATATATTAGATTAGGAAATCAAAATGAAGTTTTAAAATCAACTACAAGAATACTAAAGTTATATGAATTTGAATCAAAATTAGAGCCTAACGAAGAAAAAATAAATAAAATTAAAAATAAAACTAATGAAGGAAATAAAAACTTATTAAAATGTCTTGAAACATATGAAACAAAAAAAGAATTAAAAATTAGAATTGAAAGTGCTAAAAAGTTTATTGATACATTAGAAAACAAAAAAAGTCGCCTATATCAAAATGTAGAAACAGAATTAAAAAATTTAATTGAAGAATATAAAAATATTAAAAATATTTCCAATCAAGATGTATTAAAACTAGTTACTGCTGTTTCCCTTGATAGACAATTTAAACAATATATGTATTTTGAATCTGTTAAATATATTAAAAAATTAAAAACTCCTAAATATAAACCATTAATCGATATTTGCAAAATCAAAGATGAAAATAACCGAGTTACATCATTTAATAAATGGTGTTTAATTGATGACAATATTAAATTACTAGAAGATGTTTTTAAAGTAATAATTACAACTAATATTTCAGCTGCTAGATTAGGAACTGCCAATCATACTTTTGATTTAGTTATCATGGACGAAGCAGGACAATGTAATCCAGCAACTGCTCTACTCCCAATTGCAAGAGCTAAACAATTATTGCTTGTTGGAGATACAAATCAATTAAAACCTGTAATCGTCTTAGAAAATGTAATAAATGATTATTTAAAAAAAGAATATAAAATAACTGATGACTATGACTACACCAAATATTCAATTTTAGACATAATGCGAAAACATGATACAATATCAAAAGATATAATGCTTACCTATCATTATAGATGTGGACGAAAGATAATAGATTTTTCAAATAAAAGATTTTATAATGGAAAATTAAACTTAGAGTATTTAAAAGAAGAAGGTAATTTATCTTTAATTGATGTTAAAAATATTAACTCTAAATTAAGAAATGAAAACTATGAAGAAGCTAAAGCTATAATTGATTATATTAAACGAAATAATCTAAAGGATGCTGCAATAATTACTCCATTTAAAAATCAAGAAAATTTAATAAATTCAATGCTTAAAGAAAATGGTATTGAAAATATATCATGTGGTACAATTCACCAAATTCAAGGAGGAGAAAAAAATACTATAATAATATCAACATCTCTTTCACCAAAAACTAGTAAAAAGACCTTTGAATGGATAAAAAATAATTCTGAAATAACAAATGTTGCTGTTACAAGAGCCAAAAAAAATTTAATTGTTGTATCAGACGTTGAAGCATTAAATAAATTATCAACTACTAAAAAAGATGATTTATATAATCTAGTTAAATATGTTGCTTCTAATGGTAAAACAGAAGTACCACCTAATGAATCCTATACTATTCAAATAGGAAAATCTAATGGCAGTTATAATGAAGATATATTTTTTAATACCATATCACATTTTTGCAGTATTAACACTATTTTTGAAGCTAAAAGAAATGTTAAAGTATCTATTCTTTTTCCTAATGATAAAATTCTTGAAAAATCTAAACTAGAATTTGATGTTGTTCTTTATGAAATAAAAGATACTACTTTAATTCCTAGAATAGTTATTGAATTACAAGGTGGAGAACATTTTGGAAATATAGATAGAGAAAAATGTGATACTAGAAAATCTCAAATATGTAAAGAAAAAGGTATTATCTTATTAGAAATACCAAATTCATTTGCTAAGTCATATGAAACTGTAAAAGAATTAATATTAACTAGTTGTGGACAAAAAGTTGAACAATTAGAACTATTCTAAAAATTACTTATTTTCATTTTGATTATTAGAGCTTAAAATCTTAACTCCTCCATTTGCTTCTACTGTTTTAGTTGCTAATTCTTTTAATTCAGCATACGCTTTATCCATTTTTTCTTGTAAATTTGCATTTAAATTAGAATACTTTTCTATTTCCAAATTTAAAGATTCTATTTTATCAGTTTGTCTATCAATAGTATTTTGATAGTCTTTTTTTAATAATTCCAATTGATATTTATTTTCTTTTTCAAGTTCTAAAGTAACTTCTTTTCTTACTTTTTCACATTCTTTACTTAATAAATTAGGAATGTCTGCAACTTTTACTTCAAGATCTTTTATATAATCTTCTTTTTCATGTGCTTCATCTAATATCTTTTTAGCCTCTTCTTCCATACTTTTTAAAGTTGCTTCACGAGTTTTCTTTTCATCTTCCCATTTATTTTTATCAATCTCTCTTTCACGTTTTATTTTATATTCATATTCTTCTAATTCTCTTTCTCTTTCAACTTTTAAACTTTTACTTTTTAAATCATATTCTTTAGTAAGTTCATTTGATTTTTGATTATATTCTTCTTGTAGTTCTTTTAATTCTACTTCAATTTTTAAACTTTCTTTCTTCTTTTTATCTTCAAGTTCCGAAATTAAATCCTTTCCTGAATTAATAACTAATGTAAGATTGCTAAGTTCTTGTTCTATTCCATATAAATTTTTTAATTTTTCTTCTTCCGTTGCAATTGCAAGTTCTAAATCATTAAATTTATTAATTAACTCAGTTGAAAAAATATTATTCTCTACATTTTTCTTTGTTTCTTTTACTGCTTCATTAGCCTTTCTTTCCTTTTCTTCTTGCAATGGATTAGATTTAACTTTAGCATTATTTTTTTCTCTTAATAAAGCTTCATTTAAAGCATCCAATATCTCCTGTTTAGTATTTTTTAAAGTAATCTCTTCTTTTTTCATCAATAACCTCCTATAAATATATATTTTTATAATATCATGTTAAATTATTATTTACAATAACTTTTATCGTTATTAATTAATTTTTTTATTATACTATCACCTTGACTTCCATAATAGTAAATGTTAGCATATAGACGAAGGATTACGTGATAATATGAATTATATTAAAAATACAATAAAAAACAATCGTAAAGTAATAATTATATATATTTCTTTAGGAATATTTTTAGCATTTCTAGATATGTTTAATATTAAATTATTTCAAGAAATACTAGATTCCTTAACCCTTAATACTCTAACTAGTAAATTAATAATAATATATGGTATTTCTTTAATTCTTTATGTTATCCTATCCTACTGTGATAACTATCCTAGTGTTTATTTACAAAACAAGTTATATCTAGATTTTAAATTATCAGCTTTAAGAAAATTATCCAAAATCGACTATAACAAATATCAAAAAATAGGTTTAGGAAAATTAACTCAAAGAGTTGAAAATGGTTCAAGTGCTGCAAGAGATGTTTATTTTGAATACTACTTTCGAATATTTAGAGAACTAATTCCTACTGTATTATCTAGTTTGATTTTCATTTTCTTAATTGATTATAAAATTGCTATTGCTGTTTTAATAGGTTACGTATTTGTTTTTATAATTACTAAAATTATTATAACAAAGTTATATAGCTTAAAAGAAAAAATTGTTGAAAATGAAGAAAATATGAATAAATATTTAATTCGTGGTTTCCAAGAACTAATTTCATTTCGTATAAATAAAAAATATAAAAAAGAAATCGACAAATGCCAACATAATATAGATGAAATAGTTGATAGTAAAGTTAAAATCACTTTAGTACATGAAGCTTTCTTTACCATTTTTGCTATAATTGTAGCCTTAATTAAAATTGGTGTTTTAATTTATAGTTTAATATCTCATAAACTATCTGTCGGTTATATAGTTGCACTTATTACATTACTAGGTAAAGCTTATGAACCAATTGCTATTTTTAATGTTATATATGTTGATTATAAATTAGATAAAGTAACAATGAATAAATATATTGATTTCTTAAATTTAGCCGATGATAAGATGCTTACTTCTGGTAAAAATATAAACCTTGATAATCAAAAAATTATAATGAAAGATATAAAATTTAAGTACAATAAAAATTTAACCTTAGATAATATTAATCTTGAAATAAATCATAATGAAAAGATTGCTATAATTGGAAAAAGTGGCTGTGGCAAATCCACTATTTTAAAACTTTTAACAGGATTTTTAAAACCTACAAGTGGTGATATATATATTGGAAATACAAAATTATCTGAAGTTAACTTAAATAAATTTTATGATTATATATTTTACTTATCACAAGAATCACCTCTATTTGATGGAACCTTAAGAGAAAATATTATCTTTGATAAAAAAGTACCCGATAATAAAATAATAAAAATATTAAATTTATTAAACTTAAATGAATTTTATAATAAATTAGAAAATGGATTAGATTCTGAAATAGGTGAAAAAGGTACTTTAATGTCTGGTGGTGAAAGACAAAGAATTGCTTTAGCTAGATTGTTCTTTGATGATTCTAATATTATTGTTTTAGATGAGGCAACTAATGCTTTAGATAATAGAAACGAAAAAAATGTAATTGATTTATTATTAACTAAATTAAATAAGAAAACCTTAATCTTTGTAACACATAAAGTAGAATTATTAAAACAATTTGATAATATTTATGTAATAAAAGATGGTAAAATAGTTGAAAACGGAAACTATAATAAATTAAATAAGAAAGATACGTATTTTTATGAATTTAGTCAAAAATCAAATAATAATATAAAAGAATAAACTAAAGAATACAAAAATAGAAATATTATATTTCATGATATTTAGGAAAAAAATTTTATTTGATAATTTATATTAAATTTTATAAAATTATAATGGTGATTTAAATGGAAATTTTTGATGTAGTTGACTGTAATCGTAAAAAATTAAATTATACAAAAACTCTAGGAGAAACTTTATTAGATAATGAATATAACATTGGAGTTGAACTATGGATATTTAATAATCATAAATTATTGATGACTAAAAGAAGTATTAAAAAATCCCATCCATTAAAATGGGAAATTCCTGGTGGTTGTTCACAATCTAATGAATCTAGCATTGATACTTTAATTCGAGAAATTAAAGAAGAACTAGGAATTTCTTTAAAAGATAGTGATTATAAATTCTTAGAAACATCTATTTACAAAAAACAATTTGTAGATATTTATAAAAGCAACATTAAAATTAATCTTGATAAAATAATTTTACAAAAAGATGAAGTATGTAATATTAATTTTTTTACTAAAGAAGAATTCTTAAAAATGGCTAAAAATGATGAAATAGTAAAATCTGTTTTTGAACGATACAATCTAATAAAAGATAAAATTGATGATGAATGGTAATTTTCCTATTCATTCACCAATTATAATTATTCTATAAAAACTTATATTCATTGAAAAAAACTTAGAATTTTTCTAAGTTTTTTTTAAGATTTATTTAATTAAGCTCCCTTTGTTGTTTTAGCATCAATCAATAATTTAAATGAATAAAACATATCAGCATAAGCTGTTTCACCATAGACATTTTTATCAGCAAATTCAGGTTTTAATCTGTCAGTTTCAACCTCTTCATCACCAACAACTTCTACTTTTTCATCACTTATCCACATACGAAGTTCAAATTTTACTGTTTTTTTATCATCTTCGCTAGTTTCACCAGGAATTTGTCCAGTTGCTATTTTGCAGCCATCAGCAGTTGTTGTTCCTAAAGTCTCACCATTTACTAAACCTTCTTTTACGGTTTTAGAAGTTTGATAATCATTAGTTATCGTTGTACTAGCTGCATCAGTAACTTTTAATTGAATTTTTATATCACTATCTGATAAACGATTTACTTCTTGATACTCACCATCTTTTTTAGTAGGGATATCTCCTTTTACTCCATAAATGGTATAATCAATTCCTTTACTTGATGTATCCCAACCTGTAATCTCAAATGATAATACATCTTTAGCACCTTTGTCTTTATTAAACGCTTCACCTGTTTCATCAGGAATTGGAAATTGATTTTCTAAAAGGATTACATCACCTTCTGTAAAATTAAAGAATACACTTCCAGTTGTAACAACATTGCTATATTGACCTTCTTTTGAATAATTGAAGAAAGCAAATGAGACACCTACAACTGCGATAACTAAAATAGCTACTCCAACTAACATAAGTACCGTTTGCTTAGAATTATTATTTTTCATATTTACTTTGCTCCTCCCTAATTGATTCATAGTAAAGTCCTTTATCTTTACCTCTACTATAACAAAATAATAGCATATAAAATTAATTTTTTCAATTATTATTCTAAAAAAAACTTAGATTTCTCTAAGTTAATTTTTTATATTAAGCAGCAGTTGCTGTTTTAGCATCAATTAAGATTTTTAATGAATAGAATTTAGTAGCAAATTCTGTTTCTCCATA
>CANRJE010000069.1 GCA_947630865.1 uncultured Bacilli bacterium
AAAAAACTTTATGAATATTTTTTTTCCTTTTATTCATAAAGTTTGCCTTTTTAATTTAATTTACTCTTTTTTACTGATCTAAATTGTTTTTTCAATTTTTTTAATAACTTCACTTGCAATTTTTAGATACCCTTGACTTGTCAAATGATAATCATCTTTATTAGGTAAATATTTTTCATCTTTCTTTATCTCATTATAAATATCCACATAAGTTATTTTATATTCTTTAGCAATTCTTTCATACTTATCATTTATATATGCAAATATTTTAGCCATATCTTTTGAATTATCATTATAAGGATTGTAATATCCAATTAAAATTATTTCTCCCTTTGATAATGAGGTAACACTTTTAATTAATTCTTCCATATCAGAACTTAACTTATCTAATTCAACTTTCAATTTCTCGAAATCATTAAGATTATTGTTGGCTAGTATCTCAATTAATTCGTCCATTCCAATTGAAATTGTAACTAAATCAGCTTCTCTTAATTCTTTTTTTATATTATATGTTTTGTCATCATATAAAACTTCTTTATTACTATCTATATCATCTGTAAGTTCTGAAATTGTATACGAATTTTTTGAATAATAAGAATTGTATTTATGCAATAAATCATTATTTTCTAAATATGATCTAAGATAATCATTATAACCGAAACTCTTATTGCCATAAGAATTTATTCCTTGATTAATCGAATCCCCAAGAGACATATAATCAATTAACTCGTTATCATTTACTTTATATATTATATAAGTTGCTAAAACAATTAAAATTAGAACCAATATTTTTTTCATGTTGCCTCCAAATAATAAAAAGATTAAAGATATTTTATTATATTTCTTTAATCTCTATTTTAGCACCTACATTTGTCAATTTTTCTACTATTTCCTCATATCCTCGTAAAAGATGATTAATTTCTGTTATAGTTGTCTCTCCGTCAGCTATCAAAGCTGCTATTAAAAGGGAAGCACCTGCTCTTAAATCTGTTGCTTTAACTAATCCACCTTTTAATTTATTAGGACCTGTTATTGTTAAAGTATTATCTTTAACATGAATATTAGATCCCATTTGATTTAAATAAGGAACATTCATAAAACGATTCTCATAAATTGTTTCTATAACATGACTAACACCTTTTGCTTGTGTTAAAAGCGTTACAAATGGTTGCTGTAAATCTGTTGGAAAGCCAGGATATTCTTGAGTTTTTATATCAACTGCTTTAATTTTATCTTGACTGTCTACAAATAAATAATCATCATGAATCTCTACATTAACTCCCATTTCAATAAGTTTATCCGTTAATGTTTTTATATGTGAAGGAACTATATTATCAATTTTTAAATAATTTCCAAGTAAAGCTCCAATTATTGTATAAGTTCCAGCTTCAATTCGATCAGGAATAATATCGTGATTAGTTCCATGTAATTCTTTAACTCCTACTATTGATATTTTACTAGTTCCTGCTCCTTCTATTTTGGCACCCATTTTATTAAGCATATCAGCTAAATCAACTATTTCAGGTTCTAAGGCAGCATTTAAAATCTCTGTTTTCCCTTCAGCTAAAACTGCAACTATAATAGCATTAATCGTTGCTCCAACACTTGGCATATCAAGAGGAATCGTTGCACCAATTAATTTTTCAGCATTCATTTTAAATAAACAACCATCTTCTTCAATTTTAGCACCCAACAATTTAAAAGCTTTTAAGGTTTGATCGATAGGCCTTGCACCAATCTCGCAACCACCTGGAAAATACATTTCAACATGTTTAAATCTTGCCAGTAAAACTGCCATAAAATAATATGAAGCCCTAAGTTTGTTAGATAATTCTTCTGGTATTGCTAAATTTTTTAAATTACGAGTATTAATCAAAAAACTACCACTAGCTCTTTTTACATCAACACCTAAATATTTTAAAGTTTGTTCTAGAAAATCTACATCCCTTACATCTGGTATATTACAAAGTGTTGTAGTTCCATTTGAAAGAAGAGTTGCAGGAATTAAAGCAACAGCACTATTTTTTGCACCACTTATTCTGATACTTCCTGTTAACTTTTGATTTCCTATTACTTTTAATGCTTTCATTTCATCACCACTATATTTTATTTGCCATCTTTGTTTATGTTAATTTTTATATCTATCATTTCTTTTAAAGCGGCAACGCCACTTCCTATTATTTTTCTTGGATCAATTACATCTTTATTTTCTTCTAAATAACTTCTAACACCTTTACTCCAAGCTTCTTGTAAATCGGAATTTATATTAATCTTCGTAACTCCCGCTTCTCGACATTTTCGTAAAGTTTCAGAGTCTAGTCCACTACCTCCATGTAAAACTAAAGGTACATTAAGATTCTCATAAAGTTGTTCAATTAATTTATAATCAATATTTAATTCACCACGATAAATACCATGGACTGTTCCAACAGCAGCAGCTACAGAATCAATTCCTGTTTCTTCAACAAAAGTTAAACAATCTTTTAAATTTGTATTTGTTCCAATTTCTAAACCTTTACCACTTATGCTTCCCATAGAACCAATTTCAGCTTCAACTGAAACATTATTGTTTTTAGCATATTTAACTACTTCTTTTGTTAATTCGATATTTTCTTTTAAAGGTTTCTTAGACATATCAAGCATAACAGAATTAAAACCTGCATCTATTGCTCTAATACAACTCTCAACACTTGAACCATGATCCAAATGTAAACATACATCTGTTTTTATCTCTAAATCTGTTATTAAGCTATAACAAAGAGAAGCAACAACATCATATCCTCCCATATATTTAATTGCTCCTTCTGAAGCTCCTAAAATAACTGGTACTTTAAGTCTATCACATTCTTCTAAAATACTTCTTGTCCACTCCAAATTGTTTATATTAAATTGATAAACAACTTTTTTTTCTTTCTTTGCTTTCTCTAACATCTTACGACTATTAACTAACATATAAAATCACCTAATGAAAGAATACTACAAAATTATTTAAAAGTCAAAAGAAAAAAGCACTATAAGTGCTATCTTGTATATCCATTATCGTAATCTGATGGTATATGATAAATTTCTGAAGAAATCCTATCACGATTCCAATACTGACCATCAAATTCTACTTCTTGATCACCTAACATGATATGGAAGCCATCTGTAATTTTTCTAACTGCATCATAAGCATCACTTGATATATCTTCTGGGAAAATAAATGCTTGATGACCATTAATAGTTGTTTCAACTGGTCCACCTTGATAAAATCTTAAAGTTTCATACACACCATCTCTAACTCTTTCTTGAGCCGCAACATCATCACCAACGATAAAATATAAGTAAATACAATCATTAGCAATATCAGAAAAATGCTTTACAAAATAAGCATCTGCTTTATTTGGTGAATTGCGAAAATAATTTTCAAAACGAACATAATAAGCATAATTTGGTTTAGAATTTTCAGCTGGATGATACATATAATTTGTATATCCTGTAACATTTTGATTTAATAAATCTATACCCATTCCAATATCTTGAAAACCTTGACCAACATTATAACTTTGATCATATTCTTCTGGATTTTTTGGAAGAATACGTACAATTTCTGTTGAATCATCTGGTTGATATAGTGCAAGTGTAATTGGTTTCATTAATGCTCTTTCATGAGCTGTTAAAGTTCTTGGCGTACTAGTTGGTTCTGGTGTTGCCGTTTGAGGTAAATAAACAGTTGGTTCTGGAGTTGGAATAGATGTTGCAGTAGCTGTTACTTCAGCAAAAGGAGTTTCAGTAGGAGCAGGTAAGTCTACTGTTAAATCATGTTCTTGCTCAGGTTTTGGATTATTATTTTTATTTTTCTTAAAATTAGCTATTAACACCGCAGTTGATAAACCTGTTGTTATTAAAGATATAGCTGTAACTCCTGCTGCTATTTTAATCATCTTAGGAGTTGCCCATACAGGTGTTGTACCTTCTTTTTCAGGAGTTTCTGCTGGTTCAAATTTAGGTTTAATTGCTCCATCATCTTCAAGCGGAGTACCTTCTTTTTCTTTTTCTCTATGAACACGTACTAATCCTCGATTTTTTAATTCTTCAATTTCAGTATCTAAATCCGGAAAAATTTCTTTATAATAATAGTCTTCAGCCTTATCAAGAATACCTTTTAATTGCATTTTATAATCTTCAATATCATAACAATCACTGACAGTAACAGTTTTTTCTGTACCATCAACATAATGAAGAACATATCGATTATTATCTACTTCTTTTCCTTCAAATATTTCAACTTGAACAATTAAATTTTCTTTAGTTGTTGCTACAAGTCCTTCTTTAAGTAATTCTTCTTCTATATTATCTTTAGTTGCTACGTCTGGATGTGCTTTAAGTAAATTAGACATCAAACGTTTAAAAACATCTTTTGCATTATCACTACCTAAAGGTATTGAAGTAACTTTATTTTTTGATACTGCAACAAATCCAATTATAGAATTCTTATCATTAAGACAGATTATGACTTTTTCGTATAGATTATCCATCGGAATCCCCTCTTTCATACCTAATCGTATTATATCATAACCTAAAAAAAAGTCAAATTTCTTTGACTAAAAATATTTATCTATTATTTTCTTGACAAAAAATTGATATTCCACATCTTTTGTATTAGTATTTCCTTCTAAATTACAAAGAGGAGGGAACAAAACACACCAAAAGTTTGAACCCTTACCGCTACCTAATGTTATAACTAAAGACTCATATTCTCCTTCACCATAAACAATTCCTTTATATGTTTTCCTAGGAAAATAATTATTTCCAAAAGATAATGTATGACTATATTCAGTTGTTTCATCTATTTTTATATTTAATCTATCTAAATTATTATTTATAATTTTTTTAGCATCATCAAGAGACTTTACATCTCCCAATAATTTATATATTTCTTTTAAAGCAGTATCTCTAACTTTCATTTTATCTTCAATATCAATATCTGTATTACTATTTGCAATTATTCTAATACGAATAGCATCTTTAGGTATTAAAACATTTTCACTTTTCTTAGATACCAATAAACTTACAATAACAGCCATAATTATTAATACAATTGTTTTTATTTTCAAAAAAATCACCTTTCATATACATAATGGTGATTTTCTTTTTATTTTATTCATTTAAATCAATATTTTTAAAGATAAATATCATTCTATCACGATTACTTAAGTCTTTTTTATCAATAATTTTAACATCTTTTAAATATTTATTTATTAATTCTAAAACTCTATCTTTTTGATAAGCTCCTATTTCTAAAGCTATTAAATATTTATCATTTAAATACTTACAACAATCTTTTAATATTCTTTCATAATACTCTAATCCATTATTATCAGCAAATAATGCTGTATGAGGTTCATTTTCTAAAACTTTTTTATCAATCTCATCATCATAAGCAACATAAGGTGGATTAGAAACTAAAACATCAAATTTTTTATTAATATTCATAAATAAATCTGATTCAATTATATTAACAGAAAGTCCTAAATTTTCTTTATTAATACTAGCAACTTCTAAAGCTTCTTTAGAAATATCACTTAAAGTAACATCAAGAGTAGGATTTAATTTTTTTAAAGTTAAACCTATACAACCTGAACCTGTTCCTAAATCTAAAAGACTAGGTTCTTTAAAATATTTTTCTATATACTTATGAACATTAAGAACTAATTCTTCTGTTTCAAATCTTGGTATTAAAACTCTTTTATCAACATAATAGTCTATACCATAAAAATTAACACTTTTTAAAGCATATTGTAAAGGTTCTCCATCTTTTAAACAATTTAAACAGTCTTTATACTTAATAACTAAATTATCTGGAACTAAATCATTTAAATGTAAGTTTATCTCTAAAGGATTCATATCTAAAATTGTTCCTAATAATAACTTAACTTGGTCTTTATGAATTACTTTATTACCTAAACAAATTAAATCCTCAACTTTCACTCTCTACCTCTAATTTTCTTTTACCATCTTCTATAATTAAAGCTTCAATTATTGGTTCAAGTTCTCCTTCCATAACACGGTCTAATTGTTTAGTTGTAAAACCAATTCTATGGTCTGTTACACGATTTTGAGGATAGTTATAGGTTCTAATCTTTTCACTTCTATCACCAGTTCCAATTTTACTTTTACGAATAGCACCTGTTTCTTCTTCTTCTTTTTTTATCATATAATCATATACACGACTTTTTAATATTTGAAAAGCACGTTCTCTATTTTTAATTTGACTTCTTTCATTTTGACAAGTAACAACAATGCCAGTTGGAATATGTGTCATTCGAACAGCACTATCGGTTGTATTAACATGTTGTCCTCCAGCTCCACTTGAACGATAAATATCAACTCTAATATCATTCTCATTAATATCAACATCAATTGAATCAGCTTCTGGCATTACTAAAACAGTAGCTGTTGATGTTTGTATTCTTCCATTTGCTTCTGTTACAGGAACTCTTTGAACACGATGTGAACCACTTTCATATTTCAACTTAGAATAAGCATTTTTACCTTTAATCATAAATTCAATTAAAGTGTATCCACCACTAGCTCCTTCTAAAGCATTTAATACTTCTACTTGAAAACCATTCTTTAAAGCGTATTTTTCATACATTCTAAATAAATCTCCAGCAAAAATATTACCTTCATCTCCACCAGCAGCTCCTCTAATTTCCATTAAAACATTTTTTAAATCATTTTTATCTTTAGGAATTAATAAAAGTTCTAAATCATTTTCTAACTTTGCTTTTTTACTTTCTAATTCTGTAATCTCTTCACTTGCAAATTCAGCTAATTCTTTATCTTTTAACATTTCATTTGCTTCTTCTAAATCACTTAAAACTTTTTTATATTCCATATAACAATTAACTGTATCTTCAAGACTTGAAAGTTCAATAGATAATTCTTTTGATTTATTTAAATCACTTAAAACTTCACTACTTTGTAAAAGTTCATTTATTTCATCATATCTTTTTTTTGTTAATTCTAATCTTTCAATCATATTAACCTCCTATATAATTTTTTATTTTACAAGCAGTTATCCTAAATCATCTTCATCTAAAACTACTAAATCTGATAAATCATCGTCATCATGGTCATCAAAATCATCACTAGCATCCATATCATCTGTATATTCATCATCATATTCATCTTCTAATGTACCATCATCTTCATTTAGATTTTCAAGTTCAATATCTTCTTCTTCCTCTTCTTCTTCTGAAGTATCAACAATAACTTTATCAGATGTATGACGACTTCTTAAATCCCAAACACCATCAATTAAAATAAATCTTTTATCAGTTGTTAAAGAAGTATAATAATCTCCAATCTTATTTTCAATTGTTTTCTCTGGTAAATCTAAAATTCCCACAATCTTTGTAAACAAATCTAAAGTATTAATACCTTTCTTTTCATTCGTTAAAATCATAAATGTAATATCTTTATAAGATAAATTTTCAACTTCTTCTTTTTTTATTTCTTTCATACATAATCCTCCAAATTAAAAGTTATATAATTTTAATCATTATTTCAAATTCATCATTTTCTATTTTATATTTAACATAAAAATAAT
>CANRJE010000070.1 GCA_947630865.1 uncultured Bacilli bacterium
GGAACATAATCATGATAATGATATTGCTGTAAATGTTGTTAAGGGTAAAAACTTAACCAATACAAGAGCAGCTGGAAGTGACCATACTGTTGTTTTAAAAAGACCAAGAGTTATGTCTTTAGAAATAGCATTAGATTACATTAATAATGATGAATTAATAGAAGTAACACCTGTTACTTTTAGACTTCGTAAAAGAATATTAAATGCTGAGGCTAGAAAAAAAGCTAATAATCGTCAAAATTAAAAGAAAGTCTTTACATTTGTTGTGTAAAGACTAATTTTTTTATAAGCATAACTCTATTATATATGGTATAATTTTAGATAGATTGGAGTTAGAATAATGAAAAAACTAAAATCGTTAAGTTGTAAAATTACTAAGAAGTTTAAAGCTTTAAAATTAAAAATGAAACTTAAAAAAAGTAGTTCTAAAGTCATTTCTTTCATTAAAAATAATGATGTTTATTTTTTCATGTTTTTTTCTTTATTTTTATTAGATATTTCAACAAGAATTGCTACTAATTCAATTGGTTTTGTTCATTTTCTTTCTCCTTATCCTAATCTTTTTTCTTTTACATGGATTTTTACAATTATCTTTTTAGTTAAATATTTAAAAAACATTTATGGAAAGTTAATATATGGTTTATTCTATGGTTTTTCTTTTATCATGTTTTTAGTTCAAAATATTTATTATATTTATTTTAAAATTTTCTTTGATTTTTCGGTTTTAAGTGCTGCTAGTGAAGGAAGTTCTTATTTACTTGATACATTAAAAGATATAAAAATTTGGATGTATTTTGTTATGCTAATTTCAATTATTTTAATGATTATGACCTTTAAAAAGTTTCCTAAAAATAACAAAACTAATCTTCGTAATGCTTTAATTACATTAGTAATTTTTCTTTCAGTTCATTTTGTTTTACCATTTACTTTTGGAGAAGCAACAACAGAATTAGAATGGAATGCATTCAGCAATAAAAGAAATGTTTATAATACCTTTAATGATAATAATAAAAGTATGCAGTTAGTTGGATTATTTGAATATAATATCAGAAATATTTATGTTAATTTCATAAGAAATGAAGATACAAGTGATACAGATAGTTTAATGTTTTTAGAGAGCATTTTTAATGTTGAAGAACAAAATCATAAGAATAAATACACAGGTAAATTTCAAGGTAAAAATCTTATAATTTTACAATTAGAAGGAATTGATAAGTTTTTAACAACAAAAGAGATTATGCCTAATTTATATAGTTTAAAAAGTCATAGTATTAATTTTATGGATCATTATTCTTTTGTAAATGGAGGAGGTTCTACTTTCAATTCAGAATTTATGGTAAATACAGGTTATGCAACACCATATACTTATAATCGTAATGCATATACGTTTAGTAAAAATAATTTTGATTATTCACTTCCTAATCTCTTTAAAAATGTTGGTTATACAGTTAATGCTTTTCATATGAATTCAAGTGAATACTATTCAAGAGGAGTAAATTATAAAAACTTTGGATATGATTCTTATAATGGTCTTAAAGATTTAGGAATTTATGAAAATAATGAATTTCAGTTAGATAGAGAACTTCTTTTAAATGAAGAGTTTAATGCTAAGATATTCAATATAGAAAATCCTTTAAATAGCAATTTTGTATCTTATATTATATCTTATTCTGCTCATACGCCTTTTACTAAAGATAAAGGAGTTTGTCATCAATTATTAACGGAAGAAGAGCAAAATGATCCTAATTTTATATTATCAGAATTTGATTGTTTAAAGAAACAAGCTGCAGAAACTGATAATATGATTGGTCTTTTAATCGAAAATTTAAAAGAGAAAAATTTATATGATAATACTGTAATAGTTGCTTTTGCTGATCATTATGTTTATACATTATCTGATAAAACTATCTTAGAAAAATATAAAGATACAGAGACTAATTTAATTAATAACACTAATTGGTTTATTTGGAGTAGTGATATGAAATATACAGAAATTAAAAAAACAACTAGTCAGTTAAATATCTTACCAACTATTTTAAACTTATTTGGTTTGTATGAACACCCTAATTACTATATAGGAGAAGATGCTCTTGATAACAATTATTCAGGATTTGTTTTCTTTAGTGATTTTTCATGGTATGATGGGAAACGTTATGTATTAAATGATGGTAGTATTTTAAATGGTTTAAATGCAACTGATGATTATATTGAAAATATGACATCAAAGATTAATGATTTAATACGGAAAAATGATGAAGTTTTAAAAGTAAATTATTTTAGAATTTTAAAAAATAATAAAACCAATAATACTTAATTGTAAAAACAAAAAACTTATGATATTATATTAATAGAGAATAGAGGGATACTATGATAACGAAAGATAATATTCTAACTTATTCATATAAAGGATTAGCAGCCTTAATCTATACTATCTTTGGTAAAAAAGATAAAATAAGAGATTTATTCATAGAAGATGATGTCTTTAAAGATGTTAAGAGAAATACAACAAGACTTGAAAAAGCAAGTGAAGCTATGGCTGAATATCAGAAATCACAATTTAGATATCGTTATAAAAAGAAAAATGGAAAAATTGCTACTGGTAGTTTTGATGCATATAACATCGAACAAGCTAAAAACTATTTACTTAACGAGGGATATCAATTAGTGTCTATTGAACCAGTTCAAAAAGGTTCTCTTACAATGGATATTATGCTAACTTCTCCAATTAAAACAAGTGAGTTATCTTTTGCTCTTACCCAAGTTTCAACTTATTTAAAAGCTGGTATGGCTCTAATCGACTCTTTTCGTATTTTAGCAAAACAAGCAACTAAATCTTCAACTAGAAAAGTTTATGATATGATTGTATATGATTTACTTTCAGGAGAGAGTTTATCTGATGCTTTTGCAAGACAACCAAAAGTATTCCCTAAACTTTTAACGAACATGGTTAAATCAGCTGAATTAACGGGTGATTTACCAGCCATTTTAGATGATATGGCTAATTATTATACGGAGATAGATAAAACAAAAAAAGAATTAAAAAGTGCAATGACATATCCAATAATTGTTTTTGTTATGGCTATTGCTGTAATTGTTTTCGTTTTAAATTATATTGTTCCGCAGTATGTAGAAATGTTTACAGGTTGGGATGCTGATTTACCAGCTATTACAGTAATGACCATGAAATTTAGTGATTTCGTACAACATAACTTAGTTCAGATGATTATTATTTTAATATTAGTTTTAGTTCTTTATATTGCTTGGTTTAAGAATGTTAAATCTTTTAGAACAATTATGCAATATATTTATTTAAAAATTCCTGTTGTTAAAAATATAATTATGTATAGTGAAGTTTCAATGTTTTCTAAAACTTTTGCTTCACTTTTAAATCATGGAGTATTTATAACTGATAGTATGGACGTTTTATTAAAAGTAAGTGATAATGAAATTTATAAAAAAATAATTGAAAAAACAGTTAAAAATTTAAATCGTGGTGGTAAAATTTCCGAAGCTTTTAAAGATAGTCCTTATATTCCAATTGTTGCTTATGAAATGATTGTAACCGGAGAAGCAACTGGTAAACTTGGAACAATGATGGAAAAAGTTGCCGATTATTATGAAGATTTATATCAAAATGCAACTAAGCAAATTAAAAGTTTAGTTGAACCTGCTTTAATAGTTTTCTTAACCTTGACAGTAGGGTTAATTATCATTGCTATTATTGTACCAATGTTCCAAATGTATCAAGTTATTGGAGTAAGTTAATATGGAGTGGTTATATTATTTGGCTTTTTTTCTCTTTGGTCTTTGCTTTGGTTCTTTCTATAATGTTGTTGGAATGCGTGTTCCAAAAGGTGAATCAATTAATAAGCCAGGTAGTCATTGTTTTACTTGTGGACATCGTTTAAAATGGTATGAATTAATTCCTATTTTATCCTTTATTATACAAAAAGGTAGATGTCGAGAATGTCATACTAAATTATCTTATTTATATCCCTTTACCGAATTAGCAACAGCTATTTTATTCGTGGTTAGTTATCATTCTTTTGGTTTTACGTATGAACTTTTAATAGCTCTTATATTATGTAGTTTATTGATGCTTGTAATAGTTTCGGATTTATCATATTTGATTATTCCTGATAGTTTTATTATTATAGCTGCTATTCTAATTATTATTGTTAGATTAATATTTGAAGGAATAACAGGTGCTTTAATTGCTATAGGATATGGTATTATAAGTTTTGGTTTAATGTATCTAATCATGACCCTTGGTAATGTTCTCTTTAAAAAGGAAAGTATGGGTGGAGGAGATGTTAAATTAATGTTTATAGTTGGTCTTGCACTAGACCCCTTTTTAGCAATCGTGGTTATTTTTCTAGCTAGTATCATTGCTTTACCAGTATCTTTCTTTTTACTTTTAAAAAATAAAGAACATGTTATTCCATTTGGACCATTTATAACTTTAGGATTATTGATTGTCTTTTTTACTAAACTAGATATAATCGACATTTTCGAAAAAGTTTTGACTTTTTTTTAAACACATAAGATTAAAATATGTGTTTTCTTTTAAATAAAAATACTATATAATAAAAGAAAGAAGAGTTTAAGAGATGAGGAAAAATAATGAAGAAAATAAAAATATTTTTATCAATTGATGATAGCTTAAAGTCTGATAAATTAGAAATTAGTAATTTTATAAGATATTTAAATGAGACTTATGAAGAGAGTAATCTTTATTTTCAAATAATAGAAACTAAAGACAAAATAAAGGAAAGCGACATAAAAGAAAGTGAATTATTTTTTATTATATTTCAAAATGAATTACAAGAAAAAAATGAGGAAGAGTTTAAAGTTGCTTATCAATTATTTCAAAAAGGTAAAACCCCTAGAATAACGACATATATTAAAAAAAGTAAGAAAAAAGAAAGTGAAAGTGTTTTGAATTTTTTAAACTATTTAGATGAAAAATTAGGACATTATTATAATAAATATGAAAATATAGATTCAGTTAAGTTAAATTTCATTTTGCAACTTAAAGCTTTAGGTCTTGAATTAGGAAAACTTGAAGCAAAAGATGATAAAATTTATTTAAATGAAAAAGAGACATTAAAAGCCACGAATATTCCAATGATTGCTAATAATAAAAATTTAGAAATGTTAAAAGAAGAAAGAAGAAATTTAGAAGATAAATATTACTTGTATCGTGAAAAAATCAAGAAAGAAATAGATAATGACGATATTTTAGATGAATATATAAAAATAAAAAATCGAAAAAAGGAAGTAGAGGAAGAAATTTATTCTTTAGAACAAGATATTTTGTCTCTTGAAGAAACATTTATTGAAATAACTTCCAAAGGTAAGCTTTCTAAAAGACAAATATATGCAAAGAAATGTTTAGATGAAGGAGATATCGAAGAAGCTAAAGAAATATTATCCTTTAATGTATTAAAAGAAGATGGAGATAAATTATTAACTTTACTAGAAAAAAGAAAAGAGGAAATACAAGTTATCGTTAATGAATTTATTCAAAGAATTAATACCTTAAAGTTAGATATAAAAAATAAAAATCGTTTTGAAGAAATAGAAGAGTCCTATGAAGAAGCAATAAGAATTGAAAAAGAAGGAGGACTTAAAAGAGATACATTATATGACTATGCTTTATATTTATATCAACAAAATAACTATTTAAAATCTAAAGAATATGCAGATAAATATTTAAATTATTTACTTGCTAATGATTCTGATTCTTATTCTAAAGCAGTAGTTTATAATTTATTAGGAATTTTATGTCATGATACTAATTTATATAAGAAAAGTAAAGAATATTATTTAAAATCAAATAATCTGTATGAAAAATTATATCATGATAATCCAAAAGAATACGCGAGTGATTTAGCTGATTCTTACAATAATCTAGGAGTTTTATATAGTGATATTTGTAAGTATCAAGAAAGTCTTGAATATACTTTAAAAGCTATTGAAATAATGAAAAAATTATATCAAGATAATCCAAAAGTCTATGCTAATGATTTAGCAAGATATTATAACAATTTAGGGGTTTTGTATAGCGATATTGGTGAATTTCAAAAAAGTCTTGAGTATAGTTTAAAAGCTATAGAATTATTAGAAAATCTTTATCAAAAAAATTCTGATAATTATATAAGTGATTTAGCAAGTTCCTACAATAATTTAGGAAATTTATATTTTTTAATTAAAGAATATTCAAATTGTAAAAAATATTATTTAAAAGCTCTTGATTTAAGAAAAAAACTTTATCATGAGAATCCTGATGCTCATCAACAAGATTTAGCCTTTGTTTATGATAATCTTGGTAGTTTATATCTATATACTTATAAATTTCAAGAAAGTGAAAGTAATTATTTAAAAGCTCTTGATTTAAGAGAAAAACTTTATCAAGGAAATCCTGATGCTTATCAACAAGATTTAGCTTTTGGTTATGATAATCTAGCTAATTTATATCGTAATATTAAGAGGTATGAAGAAAGTCTTGAATATAGTTTAAAAGCTATTACATTACTTGAAAAGTTATATGAAATTAATCCTGATGTTTATCGAAAGGATTTAGCTATATCTTATGATAATTTAAGAAGATTATATTACAAGATTAAAAAGTATGAAGAAACTGAGAAATACAGTTTAAAAGCCATTGAGTTATATGAAAAATTATATAGTGAAAATATTAAAACACATGAAGATGATTTAATTAATTTATATAACGATTTAGGAGATTTATATTTTGATTTCAATGAATATCAGAAAAGTTGTGAATGCTATTTAAAGTTGATTGAGATTACTAAAAATACTATTGATAAAGATTATATGAAAGAAGGATATAAGAAATTATTAAAACTTTATGAAACAGAAAATGATAAAGAAAAGATAGAAGAAACTATTAAAAAGTTGAAGGAATTAGATAATTAAAAATTAATAAGAAGTGGTTTCTCATAATATAATATTTTAGAAAGGGTGATAAAGTGAATATAGTTGATATAATTAATAAGAAAAGAGAAAATAATGAATTAAGTAAGGAAGAATTGGATTTTGCTTTTAATGGTTATTTAAAAGAGAATGTTAAAGACTATCAAATGTCAGCACTTTTAATGGCTATTTGTATTAATGGAATGAATGAACGGGAAACTTTTGATTTAGTCGATATTTTTATTAAAAGTGGCGATATTTTGGATTTAAGTTTTTTGCCAGGAATTAAAGTTGATAAGCATTCAACTGGAGGAATTGGTGATAAGATAACTTTAATTGTTGGACCAATTGTTGCTTCATGTGGTGTTGTTGTTCCTAAAATGAGTGGAAGAGGATTAGGCTATACTGGTGGCACAATCGATAAATTAGAAAGTATTGAAGGATTTAAAGTTGAACTTAGTGAAGAAGAATTTAAAGAAGCTTTAAAAAAGGTAGGATTAGCTGTAACTTCTCAATCAAGCAAATTGTGTCCTATGGATAAAGTAATTTATTCATTACGTGATGTAACAGGAACAAC
>CANRJE010000071.1 GCA_947630865.1 uncultured Bacilli bacterium
GTATCCATATATTTTTCATTAAATAAGTCTTTAAAAATTAAATCATTTCTAATTTGAAGAATCTCTGTATTTCTTTGTTTTTGAATTTTATCTAATTCATTATCTTTCATAACGCTCGTATAATCAATCTCCTTTCATGTTTTATTAACCGGCTAATAAAATCATAATAATAGAAGATTAACTGTTTGTCAAATTTTGTAAACCAGCGAATTAAAGACATTTTTTCTTTAAACAGGAAAATTCTTGTTAAATTATTTTTAATCTTTTAATTTAACCATCTTTTTTTCTCCCAATTTTACTTTTTAAATCTTATTTTTCTTAAAAATACTGAAAAAAATTTTTTTTCTTGTCAATTGTGTTAATCTTTAATATATGTATATTTAAGTACATATTTTTTATTTTGGATAGACTTTTAAAAGAAAATTTAGTACAATGATAATAGGTGAATAGTATGGATAACAAAAGAGCATTTACTTTAGTTGAATTGATTGCTGTTATGGCAGTTTTAGCACTTATTATGTTATTAGTTGTACCAGGTTTAAGTAGTTTAAAAGAAGATAATAATCAAAAACAATTTTCAACATATGAAGATATGATGGTTGAATATGCTAGAGCTTATCCTAATTATAAAACTAAAACAAATATTTGCTTAAAGGATTTAGATATTAATCCAATAAATGAAAAAGTCTCTTGTAAAGGTTATGTAAAAGTTTTAAGTACAAGTTTAAAAGCATATATAGCATGTACTCAAAATGGAAAGGAAGTATATAAAACAGAAGGATATAGCTTACCAAGTGGCTGTTGAGGTGAAATATGAAAAAAAAAGGATTTACAATCATTGAACTATTAGGAGTTATTGTTATATTAATAATTATTTTTAGTTTAGCTATTGTCCTTTATTCAAGATTGAATGCGAGTTCTGATAAAACTTATTATAAAACGTTAGAAGATTCTTTATTATTTGCTGGTGTTGAATATTATTCTAATAATAAAAATGATGCACCATCTATTTATGGTGATGAGAAGAAAGTTACGGCTGATTATCTAGAAGATAATGGTTATACTGATGGTAAAATAAATGATAGTAGTGGAGAATCTTGCAAATTAGCAAAGAGTTATGTAGGAGCTTATAAGGATAGTTTGGATAAAACAAATTATTATGTTTGTTTAAATTGCGGAGATTATGCAACTGATAGTTTACCTTGTAGTGGAGTTGCTAATTATAGTTTAGGAGTTAGAGCCAAAAAGAAAAATTCAGGAAACACTTATAAAATTGATGGTAAAAGTTGGTCTAACGAAAATATTGTTCTTACTTTTGAAACATTGAATGATATGGAGCAAGTTATTTTAGAAGATGGAAAAGGTAATACTAAAAGTTGTACTTTACATGAAAGTCAAAATGTTAAAAGATGTGAGCTAGAAGTATCTGAAAGTGGAGAATATAAAGCTTATGCTAAAAATAATGATGTAGAAAGTAAAATTGAAAATCTTAAAATATTGATTGATAAAAGTGCTCCAACTTTTGATTTTTCTGAAAAAGGTATTAGTAATACAATTTATATAAAGGCATCAAGTAGTGAAACATTTAAAAATGCTATTAACAAAGTTATCAACATTGAAGATAAGGAAAGTGGCATTAAATTAATTGAATATTCTTTTGAACATGATACTAAAAAAGATTATTATCATAATGTTAATGTAGCATTGAATTTTGATGTCAACAAACAAATAAATTTAGGAACATCTAACTTAAAAGTTAGAGTATATAACAATGCTGGAACAAAAACAGAAAAGACTATAAAATATATAGTTTATCATGAAGCAATTATTCCTAAAGAAATTAATTATTGTAATGATTTAACATATAATGGGTTAGAACAAAAATTAGTAAAAAATCCAGGAGTAGGATACACTTTTTTAAATACAACAGGAATTTATGCTGGAAATTATAAAGTAACAGCAAAGGCTAATCAATATTATTTATTCTCAGATTTAACTGAAACAAAAGAATTAAATTGTACTATAAAAAAGAAAGCATTAACTATAAGGGCGTTAAATCAAACAATTGTTCATGGAACGACGTTTAATACGACTGATAGAAGTAAAGTAAGTATAAGTGGTTTAGTAAGTGGTGATACATTTGCTAGTATAAGATTAAGTCATTCAGGTTTAAATATGGCAACTAAAAAGAGAACTATAACTCCAAGTAATGCTGTAATTAGAAGAAGTAGTGTTGTTGTAACTAATAGTTATAATATAAATTATCAAACAGGAACTTTAGTAATTAGACCAAAAGTTTCAATTGCTATAAGTGGAACTAGAGAACAAAGCGGTTATCAAAATGGGGCTCGAGTAACAGTAACTTGTTCAGGACCTGATAATATTCAAAGTTTAACTATAAGTGGAGAAGGTAGTAGTTCAGCAAGTGGTGGTACAAATAAACAAGTAAGTTTAACATTAAATTCTAAAGGTAAAAAAACTATAAAAGGACAATGTACTTTAATTTCTGAAGCTAATAATTCAGTAACTTCTAGCTATACAATATATGTTTATACTCGTGATGCTTCTTGTGGTTGCGAGAAATATAATAGTAAAGCTGCATCTCCTTGTAGTTGTAAAACAAGAAATTCTTGTTCTAACTGTAATGCTTGTGGTTCTTCAACATCAACTACTGTAAGTGGTACGTGTACTTGTAGATCTAATTTAGCAACTGGTGCAAATAAATATTATAGTTGTTCTAAATCTAATTCAAGCTGTAGTAGTATTTGTTCTAGTAGAGGAATGGATTGGTATAGTGGAAACTGTAATAAATCAACTAAAACAACTTGTAAATCATGTGCAAATAGTTCTTGTAGTTGCAAGACATATAATACTTGTGAAAATGCTGCTTTTGGTTGCAAAACAAATAAGCAATGTTGGCATGTATAGGTGATTAGATGAAGAAAAAAGAAAAAATGTTAATAACAGGAATAATAGTTGTTATTATTATAAGTTTTACAATTTTTGTTGTAAGTGAAGTAAAAAATTATTTTAGTGATTCTAAAAATGGAGCAATTCTTAATTCTGATAAAAATGCTGCCATTAATTATCAAAATATGCCTATTATTCCTGTTGAATCTCTTGATTATGATGGATTTCTTGTTTTTGATTTCACTTTAAAAGAAACAGAAACAGGGGCAACAATTTCTTTCATTGAATATAACAGTCGAGTTAATAAAATCGAAAATAAAGCTCTTTATATGTATTTTTATCAAGATGATAAATTAATTTATTCAGAAGAAATGGAAATAAATGAATTAGAGCCAGGTGAGGAAAGAGAAATAACTTTGGATAAAATCTTTGAACATAAAGGAGAAGGAGAAGTCAAGTGTGTATTTATCTACAATAATTATCGTTTAGCTTTTTTAAATAAAAAAGAATTTGAAGCTAAGTATGGAAAGTTAGGTAAACCATTTACCGATGAAGAAGCTTTAAAAGTTGATAATAAATAATTAAAAATTAAAAAAGTGTATATTTAGAATTTGTCAAAAGGAAAAAAATATATTATAATATGACAAGTTGAGGTGATACAATGAATATTAATTTAATGGACTTAAATTTTAAAGATAAAATAGAGATAAATGAAGTAGTAAGTTATGATAAAGATTATTTAAAAAATTCAGATATAAAAGCCTTAGATAATCTTGAAGTTAATGGTGAAATAATTAAAGATTATGAAAATAATACAGTCATTAAATTAAATGTTCTTGGAACTATGATGATAATTGATGCTATAACTTCAGATGAAGTTCCTTATGAATTTACTATAGAAATTGAAGAAATTTTAGAAAATTCGTTAAAAACACTTGATTTAATTGAATTTTTATGGCATTATATTGTATTGGAAATTCCAATTAGGTATACACTTAGTGATACCAAGGTATTAAAAGATAAATACAGCGATATTTATAAAGATGAGGAAACCAACGAAGTTAATAATCCATTTAAAGATTTCTTTAAAGAATAAGAAAGGAGTGAGATCATGGCTGTACCATTTAGAAAAGTTTCAAAAACTAGAAAAAGAATGAGAAGAGCTCATAATGCTTTAACTGCTAAAACAGTTACTTCTTGCCCAAACTGTGGGGAAATGATTAAACCACATCGTGTTTGTAAACATTGTGGATATTATAAGAAAGAAGAAATAATAAGTAAAGATGCTAAATAGTATCTTTTTTTACTATGAAGAATGCTTTATTTGTTGGCTCTTTCAATCCTGTAACTAAATCACATATAAAAATAGCTTCTGATTTATTAAAAAATAAAGTTTTAGACTATATCTACTTTATACCTGTTAACAGTAAAAAAATCAATTTAGTAAAAATAGACCATCGAATTACAATGCTTGATTTAGTTATTAAAAATAATATGGAAGTCTTAGACATTTACAATTATTCTGAAAATGGAATGTTTAACTATCGTGTTTTAGATTACCTTAATGAAAAATTCAAAATAACGCATCTTATTTTAGGAAGTGATTTACTTTTAAAATTTAAAACTTTTACAGAATATGAACATATTTTAAAAAATTACTATCTAATTATTATTAAAAGAGATGATTTTAAAATATCAATGTATTTAGAGATGAAATTTAAAAATTATCTTGATAGATTTATTATAATAGATAAAGATTATTTTGCTTCATCTACTAAAGCTAGAAATAGTTTAAATGAAAAAAATAATAAATATCTTGAAAAAGAAGTATTAGATTATATAAAGAAATTTAATTTATATAACTAATATTTTTTTGTTATAAAATTTTATCTTCTTCATAAAATTAATTGAAAGTGAGGATATATGAAGAAAATAGTACCATTTGAGAAGGATTTAATGTTTAAAACAAAGATAGGGGAGATTACTTCAATTGCTCTTGATAATACTTTAAAACTTAATTCAGATTTTGTATCAGGAGAATTTATTGTAAGTGGGACATATAAATTACAAGAAGAAAGTCAAATTGAAGAAGAATTTAAATATAATATTCCTGTTGATATAACTATTGATTCAAAGTATGATACTAAGAACTGTCAAGTAAGTATTGATGATTTTTCATATGAAATAATTAATGAAGAAAAATTAAAAGTTAATATAAGTGTTATGTTAGATGATTTAGATATTAAGGAAGATCCTATTGAAACAATTGAAGTTGAAGCTAAAGCAGATGAACGTGACTTTGATTTTGATTTAATTGATATAGATGCTAATATTAATACTGAAGTAAATCCTAAAGTAGATACTCATGTTGATACTAATAATATAGAAAATAGTAAAGATATTGATATTGAAAATAAAGTTAAAGATAATAATGTGAATACTTTTGAAGAAGATTTATTTAAAAATCTTGAAGATAATCATGAATATTCAATTTATAGAGTCTATACAGTTAAAGAAGAAGATTCAGTTGATATAATATGTGATAAATTTCAAACAACTAAAGACATTTTAACAGAATATAATGATTTAAATAATATAAGTATTGGTAGTAAAATAATTATTCCAAGTAAAGATGAATAGATTAAAAGAAATTTTAAATGAAAATAATTTACATTGTAAATCTTTAAAATGTATTGGAAAAATTAAAGTAGTAGAAACTGATAATGGAAAGTTTGTTTATAAAGAGAATAGTAATAATTATGAAGTATATGAATATTTAAAAGCTAGAAATTTTGAAAACTTTCCAAGATTTCTTGGAGAAAAAAATAAAAATTATGAATTATTAGAGTATATTCCTTCAAAAGATATTCCTAATGAACAAAAGTTAATTGATTTGATTCATTTAAGTGGAGAATTGCATCGAAAGACATCTTTCAATAAAGAAATAGATATGGATAGAATTAAAGAAATTTATGAAAGTATTTCAAATGAAGCTGATTATTTAATGAAATATTATACAGATTTAAATAATTATATTGATACAGTTGTTTTTATGTCTCCAAGTGAATATCTTTTGGTTTCTAATATAGATATTTTCTATTACTTATTATCGTTTATTAAAGTTGAAATTAATAATTGGTATCAAGAAATATTAGAAAAGAAAATTATTAGAAATAGTATGGTTCATAATAATCTATCAATAGATCATATTCTAGAAGGAGATTCTAAATATTTAATTAGTTGGAATAAAGCTCATCTTGATATGCCTGTTTTAGATTTAGTAAAAATTTATCAAGATAATTATTATGATTTGGATTTTGAAGATTTAATGCGTGAATATACTAAAGAAGTAAAAATTGCTGAAAGAGAGTATTTATTTTTCTTAATTAAGTTAGCTATGCCTAAAAGGATTGAATTTACAAGAAATACCTATTTAGATTGCTATAATATTAATAATTACCTGGTTTATCTTACGAAAATTGCGTCCATAATACAAAAATATGCTAAAAATCACGAAAAAGTTTGACTTTTTCTTTTTTTTATAGTATAATCTATACGAAATTTATAGATAGGGATAATATCAGAAAATTTCAAAAAACTATGGGGTTAGGGGTTGATAATATGAAACAAAGTTACATATTCGAATACCAAGATGAAAATGATTTTAGAAAAAAAGAAAGATCAGTAAGAAAGTATAATATGCTTGCATATAAAAAATTAACATTTGAATTTTATCCAAAGATTAGAAATGGTGAATTTTTAGGTGAGTTAGTGCTTGAAGATAAGAAGAAAAAAACTAAAAGTTATGAACTTGTTTTACCTACTGATGAAATGTTCGTTAAAGTCCATGGAGAAATTCGTCTTCATTATACAGTTTATGAAGATAAAAAGATTATTCTTTTAACTAATATTACTCCTGAGGGTATTCTTGAAGAAGGACATCGTGCTGAACTTACAGCCTATAAAGGTGTTATGATTAGTAAAGCTAATCCAGAAAAAGATATGTTTAAAATTAATCTTTTAAATATGATGCAAAATAAATAAGAAATTCTAGTAATAGAGTTTCTTTTTTGTTTTCTTTAGTTATTTTCTTATTGATTCAGTATAAGCGGTTTTAACAATAACATTAGTTTTTAAATCGTTCTTATTATAAATTAAAAATAGAAAGCCTATATTGATAAACTTTCTATTTTTACTGTTGTTTTAATTACTTAGATTCTTCAATTATTTTTTTAACTTCATCAAGACTTAAATTTGATGCTTCAGAAATTATCTCAAGGGATACGCCTTTTTTTGATAATGCAATAATCATATCGTGCTTACCTTTTGTTATTCCTTCATTTCTAGCATCATTTAACCTAATATTACGTTCAATCTCTCTTAAATAATCATTCATTTCTTGACTCATAAA
>CANRJE010000072.1 GCA_947630865.1 uncultured Bacilli bacterium
CATAATTTCATCCTCCTAGATTAATTTTATCAAATTTTGTATAACTTGACTTATCTAGTTTTTATTATAAGAGTCTTTCTAAAAGAAAGTTGGCAAGTACTCAACAGTTAAGTTTTCCCGTAAAAATTATATCAAGTACTTATTATTAGCACAATATATTTTATAAAAAATTATGACAATTTAGAAATTACATTTAGATGTTTACAAAATCAATATATATTTGATATTTTTTTATAAGGAGATGGTAGTTATGACCCCTATAATTAGAAAAAGAAAAGTAGAAGATTCAAACGAATTAGCACATTCTATTGCACTTGTTTGGAATACAACATATAAAGGAATTGTTGATGATGCTTTTTTAAAAGAATTAATAGATAATGAAAATGAAAGTGCTGAAAGATTAAGAAATAATATAAATGAACAACCAGATTATTACATTTTGACTTTACAAAATAAAATAATTGGCTGGATTTATTATACTTTAGATAGCAACAAATATGAAAATGCTGCTGAAATACATTCTTTATATATCCTAAAAGAATATCAGGGAAATGGTTATGGTAAATTGTTATATAATTATATTGTTAAAAATATTAAGAAAAAAGGGATAAAAAAATTAATAATTGGCTGTTTAGATGGTAATTCTTCTAATAATTTTTATAAACACCTTGGTGGAAAGTATATAAGTAATCATTTATTTAAAGAAAAATATAAAGAAAATATATATTATTTGAATTATAAAACAACCAATTTAATAATTGATATTAAAAAAATTTAATTTTAAAATTAGGTTATATTTCATATGCTTATGGATTGCTATTTAATTTTTTTTCCTATATAATAAAATAAAGGTGAAAGTTATGATAAATGAATTAGAAAAAATTATTGGTCCTAATGAAAAAGTTTTATATTCTGGAAAGCCAAATAAAAAATGTTATGTTTTTGAAAGTATCTTCAATCCAATGTTACCTTTTGCAATTTTATGGGCAATTTTTGATATTAGTGCTTTAGGTAATTTTTTCTCTTCTACTCCAGATACCATGCTTACTTTTCTTATTCTTTTTATGTTATTTCATATGATGCCAGTTTGGATTTACCTTGGTGGAATTATATTTATTGTAAAAAAATATAAAAATACATCATATGTTGTAACTGATAGAGCTATCTATATATCAGGAGGTATTTTTATTAAAAATATAAATTCTAAACCATTTGCTGAATTATCACACATCAATCTTCATCGAGGAGTGTTTGACCAAATGTTTAATGTTGGAGACATAATAGCAACAACTAGTCAATTACATTCAAACGGTACACCTGTTACCATAAATATTTCTAGTATTTCTAATTATATAGAAGTATATAATCTTGTTAAAAAACTACAAACTGATATTTATACAGATGTAATGTATCCAAATGCTAAACGACCAAGTGAAAATCCTGGTTACAATACAGAATATAAAGGATTATAGAATTAAATGTTCTTATAAAAAACTTAATATTAAAAAAAATAAATATTGATTAATTTCATTATTTATTTTTTTAATATGGAAATAATTTTTAAACAAATCTCATATAATTTTTTTTGATTTTTTTCTTTTTCAGACATATTTTCACCTCTTCTGCTCTTCTTTATTAGGACTAATTGGTAAATCTGATGATGTTTTATCATATAAACAATTAGCCATTTTTTTATTTTCTGTTAAAATTAAATTTTTAAATTCTTCTCTTTGCTCAGTTAAAATATTATCATCAATTTCATTTAAAATATTTTGGAGTGCCTCATTTGAAAAATAAGTTTCTCTAATATACTTATGTTGAGGTCCCCTACAACCATTTCTATTATTATTAAATCTAATAATTATTTTTCTTAATAAATCCATATCATGAGTATTATTATATTCATCTAACATTGTTCTAATAATTCTAATTTCATTCTTAGCAATTTTCTCTCTATTAATTACTAAAATTGGAATATTTCCAAAATCCTTAGCTGCCTTTATAGAATTAGCTAATAGTGCATCATATTCCCTTTTTAAGTCAGGACTTAACGCTTCAATATCTTCTTGTTCTTGATCTAAAATAATAAAATCAGGATTTTTCTTAAATTCATTTCGAGAAGTATCATTATTCTTTCTTTCATAATCTAGTTCATTATGCCACTCTCGCGTATTATTAATAAATTCTTCTGGAAAGTATAACTTTGAATAGATCTTAACACTCATATTTCTACTATCTGGAGCACTATTAATATCCCTAATTCCTCCACCTAAAAACATTTTCTCATGAAAATTTAAAAATCCTAGTTTTATATGAGTTTTTCCATCTTGTTCTGCAAAAGCAAGATTATCATTTCTAATTAGACTCACAGCATTTACATGACTTCTATATCTTTTGTCATTCCATTCTGAATAATAATTATCACTTTTACCATCATCAGAAAAAGCTCCTAAAGTTTTAACAATAGCATAAAAATCTTCTCCTGAATCATAAAAATTTATTCCTTCTTTGATAGCAATTAAATTATCATCACTAAAACTTGGCTTACATTTATTAAATTCTCTTGCATAAATCAATAAGACATTTTCTTGCATTAAATTATTATTAAATAAATTTATTTCAAAATCTGGATTAGTAAATTCTTTAGCAACTTCTTTTAACTTTTCTATATCATCTGCTTCTAATAACATTTTTAAAGCTAACCATTCAACAAATCCTGGACTTGTATAATATTCTTCTTTAATACCTGTCATATTATGAGCCTTAATAAAATCTTTAGATTTTAGAATAGTCATACCAAAAAGGATATAAATTAAGTCTTCTTTTAATGTTTCTAATGGTGTATCTTGACTTTCAATTTTTTCTCTTATTATATCTTTCATAACAGAATTGTAATTAATCAATTCATCAATCGTTGTTGGAATGCAACTTCCTGTTTTTAAAATTGTAGCAATATTTCCAAGCATTTTATTATCTATTTGTCCATTTAGATCTTCATAACTTTTTATCATTTTAATAAATGAATCAAATATATTTAACCATTTTTCACTATTTCTACCAGGAATTGAAGAACAACCTATATTATCAATTATAGTAGACAATATATTATTAGGATTAACCCCATAATCAATACAATATTCTGTAATTCTCTTTAAAAGAGAAAGTTCATAATCATCAAGACTTAATAATTTATCTTGAACAAATGAATCAACTACTAATTCATCAATTACTGGATTTAAAAATTCATATTTAGGGTCTAATACACAAGGATTTAAAGTCAGTAACAACTCGTTATTTCTTTCTTGCAACTCTTTTATTAATTTTTTTTGATAATCAGTTAAGATAGTTGATTTATATAATTCTTTTATAGCTTCAACATCACCTGATAAAATTGCTAAAGAAAACTTATCACTTATATTATCAGACTTTTGAATATAACTTAAAGTCCCTTCTCTTTTTGCTGAAATAGCACCAGCAAATATTTCTTCATGAGATTTGCAATTATTACATATTTCTAACCATATTTTACCTGTTTCAGTTTTTCTTCTCATATTATCACCACTCTAATCTCAATATTATTTTAACAAATATTTAAGAAAAAGTCTTTATATTAATAAAAATTAATCTAAAACAATTTATTATTTCAATTAAAAATATTTAAATTTTCATTACTAAACAACATCAAGAAAAACTAAATTCAAAACTAACTAGTAAAACAATCTATTCTCTTTTAAAAGAAAATGATATATAATAAAGAAAAAAGTTATAGAGGTATAAGGAATTAAGTTATGAAAAAAATAAAAATATTTTTATCAACCGATAATACATTAAAAAATGATGAAATCGAAATTAGTAATTTTATAAGATATTTAAACGAAAAATATCAAGATAGTAATCTTTATTTTCAATTATTAGAAAGTGAAAATTCAGATAGTCTAAAAGAAATTACAGAATGTGAATTATTTTTTATCCTCTTTGAAAGTGATTTAAAAGAAAAAAATAAGAATGAATTTCTAAAAGCTTATGAAGCATTTCAAAAAAATCAAGCACCTAGAATAACAACTTATATTAAAAAAAGTAAGAAAAAAGAAAGTGAAAGTGTTTTAGAGTTTTTAACCTATTTAGATGAAAAATTAGGACATTATTATAATGAATATGAAAATATTGATTCCGTTAAATTGAATTTTATCTTACAACTTAAAGCTTTAGGTCTTGAACTAGGAAATATTGATACTAAAGATGATAAAGTATATTTGAATAATGAAGAAATAATAACTTTATCAAATATTCCAATGATTTTCAATAACAAGAACTTAGAAAAATTAAAAAAAGAAAAAGCAAATTTAGAAGATAAATATTATTTATACCGCGAAAAAATTAAAGAAGAGCCTGATAATGATGACATTTTAGAAGAATATATAAAAATTAAAAAACAAAAAAAAGAAATAGACGATACAATTTATTCTTTAGAACAAGATATTTTATCACTTGAAGAAACATTTATTGAAATAACTTCCAAAGGTAAGATTTCTAAAAGACAAATTTATGCTAAAAAATGTTTAGATAAAGGAGATATTGAAGAAGCTAAAGAAATATTATCTTTTAACGTATTAAAAGAAGATGGAGATAATCTACTAACTTTATTAAAAAAGAAAAAAGAAGAAATACAAGTTATAATTAATGAATTTATTCAAAGAATTGAAACATTAAAACTAGATATTAATAATAAAAATCGTTTTCAAGAAATAGAAGAATCTTATGAAGAAGCAATTAGAATTGAAAAAGAAGGAGGATTAATAAGAAAAACATTATATGAATATGCTTGTTATTTATATAAACAAAATAAATACTATAAGGCAATCGAATATGGTGAAAAATGTTTAAATTATCTTATGGATAATGATGGAACTGATTCAGCTTATAGTGCTCTTTACAATTTATTAGGACTTCTATATAAAAATATTAATAACTATCAAGAAAGTGAAAAATATTCTTTAAAATCTTTAGAAGTAATTAAAAAATTAGCAACAAAAAATTCTTCAAAATATAATAATAACTTAGCAACTGCTTACAATAATTTAGGAAATTTATATGAAGAATTAGAAAACTATCAAGAAAGTGAAAATTACTTTTTAAAATCTATTGATATAAGAAAGAAATTAGCTCAAGAACAAAAAATTTATATTAAAGATTTAGCAAGTTCTTATAATAATTTAGGTCTTTTATATTTAAATTTAAAAAGATTAAAAGAAAGTGAAAATTATCATTTAAAATCAATGGAATTATATGAAGAGTTAGTTAAGGAAGATTATAATACTTATGCTAATGATTTAGCAAATTCTTATAACAATTTAGGTCTTTTATATAGAATCAAAAAGAATTATTCAGAATGTGAAAAATATCTTTTAAAAGTTCTAGAAATAAGAACAAAATTAGGAGAAGAAAATAATGAAGCTTATGTCAATGATTTAGCTAAAACTTATAATAATTTAGGAGTTTTGTATAATGATATTAATAAATATCAAGAAACTGAAAAATATTATTTAAAAGCACTTGAAATAAGAGAAAAATTAGCTTTAGAAAATCCTGATATTTATCAAAGTGATTTAGCTAAATCATACAATAATTTAGGAGTTTTATATTTAAATTTAAAAAGATTAAAAGAAAGTGAAACATATTCTTTAAAAGCTCTTAAAATAACTGAAAAATTATATGAGAAAACCCCTTCTGTTTATGCTAATAATTTAGGTATTTTTTATAACAATTTAGGACTTTTATATAAAGATTTAGAAAATTATAAAGAAAGTGAAAAATACTATTTAAAAGCACTTGATATAAGAGAAAAATTAGCTAAAGAAAAACCTGATGCTTATCAAAATGCTTTAGCATCAACTTATAATGATCTAGGAGTTTTATATAAATATTTAGAAAAATATGATGTAAGTAAAGAATATTATTTAAAATCAATTGAAATTAAAGAAAAATTATATGAAAAGTATCCTAAAGTATATGCTAGTAATTTAACTATGTCTTATAATAATTTAGGACATTTATATAAAGACTTAAAAGATTATCTAGAAAGTGAAAAATACTATTTAAAAGCACTTGATATAAGAGAAAAATTAGCTAAAGAAAACTTTGAACTCTATGCTCCTGATTTAGCAAATTCTTATGCTAGTTTAGGAATTTTCTATAAAAATGTAAGAAGATTGAAAGCAAGTGAAGAATATTATTTTAAAGCATTAGAAATAACAAAAAATTTATATAACAATAATCCTATTTATGCTAATGAATTAGAAAAATTATATTATAATTTAAGTATTTTATATTTAGATACTGAAGACTATACAAAAAGTGAAGAAAATCTTTTTAAGGCACTTGAAATTACTGAAAAAATGAAAACAGATAAGAAAAAACATCTTAAAAAGATTTATGAAATGTTAATAACACTTTATGAAAAAGCTAATCTTAAAGAAAGAAAAGAAGAAATTATAAGAAAATTAAAAGAACTAGATATTTAATTTCTAGTAATTGTATTTTTGATATAAAAATATTATACTTATTTTGGTGATTAAAATGATAGTAACTCATACTCTACCCCCCTTTTATGATAAAGATTCTAGAGTTTTAATATTAGGAAGTATGCCATCAGTTAAATCAAGAGAATTAGGATTTTACTATGCTCATCCAAGAAATAGATTTTTTAAAACGTTAAGTAAGGTTTTTAATGAAAAAGAATTAGAAACATATGATGAGAAGGTAGCCTTTTTAAAGAAACATCATATTGCTCTTTATGATGTTATAGAAAGATGTGAAATTAAAGCATCAAGTGATACTTAAATAAAAAATCCTGTTCCAACAGATTTAACACCTATTTTAGAAACAGGAAATATTAAAGCAATTTTTACAACTGGTAAAAAATCTAATGATTTATATAAAAAATATTTATATGAAAAAACAAAAATTGAAGCAATTCCACTACCTAGTACTTCTCCTGCTAATAATAGAAAAGGAATTGAAGAATTTTTAGTTAAAGAATATTCTATTATTAAGAATTATACTATTGATTAGTGTTTCACTCTCCATTTTTTTCTTTAAAGTTGTGTTAAACATTATGACTGATAGAAAAAAATATGATATAATTACTATGCCAAACAAAATGTAGAAGGGAGA
>CANRJE010000073.1 GCA_947630865.1 uncultured Bacilli bacterium
TAATTTCTTCAAGAGTTGCATTCTTCATTAATTGATAAATCATTGTTGCAATAATCTCTAAATGAGCAAGTTCTTCTGTTCCAATATCTGTAAGTAATGCTTTCCCTCTATTATCTGGCATTGTATATCTTTGATTTAAATATCTAAGGGCTGCTGCAAGTTCACTTTGAGAACCACCATATTGGTCAACTAAAAGTTTAGCCATTCTTAAATCTTTATTTTTTATATTAACAGGATATTGTAATCTCTTTTCATATTTGAACATGCTATACCTCCCATGGCCACTTATCATTTTCCCAAGCAAATGGAATATTTTTCATATCATCACTTGATATATCTATTGGACCATATTTCCTTTCATAATTTTTAATTAATTCATCGGCCATTTTACGATATTTATTAAATAAATTCAAAGCTTCTTTATCATTTGGAAAATTATCTAAATATAAACTTAAATCATGTGCTGCAAAAGATATTTGAGATAAATTTAACATCATCTCTTCTTCTTCACTATTAACTTTAATTTTATATGGTTGATAATTTTTATACTGATTATATAAATTTTTAAATAAATTACCTTTTAAATAACCTTCATAAGGACCATATAAAGATAATTTATTACTATTTGTTGCTTCATTATAATTATCAAGTCCTAAAGGACCATTATTTAAAACACTATTTTCATTACCTTTAAAATTTGTAAAATAGTCAATCTCATCAAACATACTATAATTCATATTTCCTCCTCTTTATAATCTATTTTAATAAAAAAAATAGTTATATGATAAATAACTATTTATTTTAAAATTTTAATATCTTTTACTTCTGAAATTTTAATTATTTCATTATCCATTGTAATTATATGATTATTAACAACTCCAGCTATCTTACAAACTTTTTCAGTATTTCCAATTACTAAACTAACTTTAGTATTAAAAATATAATTATTTTGATTAATCAATTCTTGAATTTTTTCTCTAACACTTAAGTTATTATAATTCGTACTTTTTTCATTTCTTTCTAAATTATCAAGAACAGTTTCATCTTTTAAACTATCAAATACTGTCTTATTAGTTCTAATCTTTTTATCAATTGGATTTTTATAGATATTAGGTAACTTTTTTATAAACATCACTCCCATTTAATTTTATGTAATCGGAATATATTTATTAATTTTTTCCATAATAATAATATGAAAACAAATAGAACAACTTTAAATATTATTTTTTCTCTTATTTTATTCTCGATAATTAGTATTTTATCTATTTATACAACGAGAGATTTTTTAAATGCTAGTCTTAGTAATTTATATTTAAAACAATTATTTTTTTACCTAATAGGTATGTTTATTACAATATTTATAACTTATAAAGGATTTAATTTATTAAAAAGATATCATTATCTAATCTATATAGGTATTAATATTTTACTTTTATTTTTATTGATATTTGGAGTTTCTGTTAATGGTAGTAAATGTTGGTTTTATATTGGACCTATTAGTTTTCAACCAAGTGAACTTATGAAAATAAGTTTAATTATTACATTAGCATCAATTATATCTAAATATAAATTATCTCATGATAAAAATATGAAAAAAGAGTTTTTTTTAATAGTAAAACTATTTATTTTAACTCTTATTCCTAGTATTTTAACTTTTTTAGAACCTGATACTGGTGTTGTTATTATTTATTTCATGATTCTTTTTACTTTTTTAATCTTTGCTGGACTTAATAAGAAATGGTATATTATTGGTTCTTTATTTTTTGTTTTTGTTGTTGGTACTTTTTTCTTTTTATACTTTTTTGAAAGAGATTTGTTTTTAAATATTGTAGGAGAAAATATTTTTTATAGATTAGATAGAATTTTTAATTGGGCAAGTAATTCTGGATATCAATTAGAAAATGGTTTAATCGCGATTGGTTCTAGTCATCTTTTAGGATTTGGTTTTAATAATAATCCTTTATATTTTCCTGAGCCAGAGACGGATTTTATTTTTCCAACTTTTGTTTCTAACTTTGGTTTTTTAGGAGCAATATTCTTGTTATTTATTATTTTAGTTTTTGATACTTCTATTTTAAGACTTGCTACTAAAAAAATTAAATTAGTTGATAAATATATAATTATTGGTATTTTTATTATGTTATTTTATGGTCAAGTACAAAATATTGCTATGACTCTAGGACTTTTACCAATTACAGGTATTCCCCTTCCCTTTATTAGTTATGGTGGCTCTAGTCTAATCTCTTATATGTTTATAATTGGAGTTATTTTAAATATTAATAAAATACGTCTTAAATATCGGAATTAAAAGGTAAGCACTTGAATAAAATTTTTTAGGTGATTGGATATTGCAAAAAGTAATTATTAATCCAGCTCTTGGAGGAGAAGATACTGGAATAAAAGTTGGAAATGTTTTTGAAAAAGATTATAATTTAGAAATATCAAAAGCAATATATGATAATTTAAAAAGTTTAGGAATTGATGCTTATTTGGTTAGAAATGAAGATAAAACATTGAATGATTTAGAACGGTTAAATATTATTAATAGTTATATTACGGATAATGATGAAGTTTTAGTATTAACTAATATGCTTGGAGATGGTGATGACTCTGGAGCGGAAATTATTTATGCTTTAAGAAATCCTGATACACTTGCTAACATTTTAAGCACTAAAATTGAAAGTACTGGTCAAAATATTTTAAAATATTATCAATTAAGAGACCCAATGAATACTTCAATTGATTTCTATGATGTTATTAAAAATACTAATTCTAATACTGAAAGTATTATTGTAAGTTATGGCTATCCTGTTAATGATAGAGAATTTTTAGAAAATAATTTAGAATTATTAGCTCAAGTTATAGCAAATGGTATCTATGATTATTTGAAAAAAGAAAGTTTTTATGTAGTAAAAGAAGGAGATTCTTTATATCAATTAGCTTTAAAGTTTAATACAACACCTGAAAAAATTAAAGAAGTAAACTACTTGGGAGGTAATAATCTAACTCCTGGACAGGAAATACTTATTCCAGAAGAAGAAAATAATCAAAACTTTTTTCTATATAGTGTTAAAAATGGTGATAACTTATATGAAATTGCCAGAAAATATAATACAACTATTAATACTCTTAAGGAAATTAATAATTTAAAATCTGATAATTTAAATGTTGGAGAAACTTTAAAAATACCTACAGAAATATCTACTAGTGATGATTCTAATTATATTATCTATACAGTTAAAAAAGGAGATTCTTTATATAAAATTGCTAATCAATTTAAAACAACTGTTATGGATATTAAAAATTTAAATGGTTTAAGTAGTAATAACTTAGATGTTGGAGATATTTTAAAGATTAAAAAATAATAGACATAGTGCCTATTATTTTGTCATTTCGTCTAATGAAAATTTATTTGAAGCATTCATGATAACTTCAGTATCAGAATCCGTAACTTTATTTCTTTTTGGAAAGAATATTTCTTGTCTTTTTTGATTACTACTAATTAATTCGGGCATTAAGCTATCTATTTCATCTTCACTTTTATGATAAAAATCTCGATAAACGTTACTAACAGCTTTAAATATAGTTTCTCCATTTATCTCTTTATTGGAGTGATTTACTAAATATTCTCCAATATCATAGATTAAATCTTTTAAATCTTCTTTCCAATACATTACAGAATTTATAAAAGGATATTTTTCTTTTAATTGTTTTAGAAAGAGAGGGTCTAATTTCTCTAATTTATCAAAAAGAAGTTCTCGTAAAACAAATTCTAAATTATTCTCATCACTTGTTTTTATATTGGAGCTATAGTTATGGCTATTTATCTTATCTAAAATAAAATTTAGTTTAAAATAAAATTCTTCAATACTATTTACATATAAAAGTTCATCACTATTTCTAGGAAACAACCAAACAAATCTTCGACTATTAAGAACTTCATCACCTGTTAAAGCTAAATGATTATAAAAATCATTATTTAAATCGTTATCCCATGTTGGGTCTGCAAAATATACTCCATCAATTCCATATTTTTCATCAGTTATTTTTACAATTCTTCTAGCATGACCGGCTTCAATCGTTTCTTTTAGTGTACCTTCTACTGCTTCTAAATTACTATCAGCTAAATCATAAGATGTATCAACGGAAAGTGACATATTAACACTTTTTAATCCTAATTTATCAAGTAAATCACCAAAAAGATTAGAAAATCCAACACAGACAATATATTCATTTTCTAAAATACTATATAAATTTCTTGCTTCTTCTTTATTTTCATCATTTTCTTTATATTTTTTAAAACTTTTAGCAATATTGTAAGCAACGATATATTTTTCAAATGGTGATAAGTGTCTTGCTTCATAAACCATGTTATAAAGTTTCTTTTCCATTCTTAAATAATCAGGAAGTGATACATCTTCTAAATTACACCGAATATCTATATTAGGATAATCAAGATTTTTATCCATTATAAATTCATTAAAAGCTTCTTTATTATCAACTTTAATAATTAATTTATTAGATATATTGTTCTTTTTTAACTCTGAAATAATATCTGGCAGTAAATTAATAATATCTTCTGTTATATAAATAATACAATTGGGATTTATAAACTTCACATTAGGTAAATCTTCTCTTACTAAATTGCTATTAAGTTCAATAAAATTAAGTCCCGATACAAGAGAATCATTAGAATGTTCTTTTAAATCTTTATAACTATATCCATTTATTAAAGGCTTTCGCATATTGTATTCAAGAATTGGATCAAAGGTATTTTCAAGTTCTTCTACTACTTTTTTTGTTTTAATAGATGCCTTACCACTTTCTTTTAATGTTTTATAATTGTCTACTGTTAAATCATAAGGATTTTCTATATCATAAGGTGTTAAATTAATTTTTTTTATATTAGAATTACTAGCAATAGTTTTAATTACTATATCATCTATTAAATCTTTATTGTTAATCGTAAATTCTTCTTTTTTATATTTTGATACGATAAAGTTAACTAAATTTAAAACTAATTCTTGATTTTCTAAAAACCATTCATGATTTATATAAAGAGTTTTATTTGTTATTGTAAATGGATGCTCTTTATCAGTTTTCATGATAACTATTTCAACATCTTCTGACTTTTTATATATTTCATAATTATCAAGAGATATTCCTTCTATATCTAATTCCGTTAAATGGTCTTTTAAATATTCTAAGGTTACATTTTGATAGTAATCAAATTTTTCAAATTGTTTAAAAAGTACTCTTTCCATACTACCACCTATTATAAGAATATCAAAAAAAAGGAGTAAAAGCAAGATTATCTTCTTAGGATAACATCTTCTACTCTTTTTAAAACAACTTGGTTTGGATATTTAAAATCTGTTACTAATGGTAAAATTTCTTTTAACATGTATTCATAATGATAATTTTCAATTGCAATGCATTCTTCTTCACTTAGAAAAGAAAATTCAAAATTATTTCTTTTTATTTTTTTCAATAAATCAAGGTTAAAAGGATTTGTAATACCTAATTTTGAAATTTCTTCAATAGTTATATTCTCGCCACCTAATAGTTTAATTATGATATCAATATTTTGATTATTTATCGATATGTTTTCTTGTTCTAAAGATGCAAATAAAACAAGAAGGAATAGACTATCTTTTTGAACATTATTATATGTATATAAACTTGGTGGATTGATTCTTCTTTTCATTAAAAAGGCTCTTGTTTCTTCGGGGTTGATGTTCAATACGTCTTTGTAATTTTCAAAATTGAAATGAACTGTTGCCTTTAAAATATCAATTACTAAAGGTAATATTATTTTTTCTCGCATTATATCTCTGTCTTCGTTGGTTGAAATTAAAGCTTTGATAGCTAATTCTCTTTTTTTAATATCTAAACGTTTTTTTACTCCTATTTTTTCTTTAAAGACATCATAAATTGTTACTGATTTTTCCATAATTTCTCCTATATTTTTTTATTTAAATATAATGATTCTCTTTCATTTCTATTTAAATATCCTCCCATTTTCTTTAATTTTTTTTCTATTTTTTTTATGTTTTTAATTGGAAATTGTTCTTTAAATTCTTTTAAATCTTCTTTATGTTTTTTATGTAAAATATATGCTAGTAAAGAATTTATAACTGTTACACTGATAGCATATAACATGCTAAAATAAAGATTATCTTCTATTGTTTCCTGAACTGTAAGTGGTTCATCACTTTTAAGATAAGATATTGATTCTAAGTAAGGTGGTCTTTCTAATTCTTCATAGTTAAGACTGTTTCTTGTTTCAACAACGTAATCTATTGGCTCTCCAAATATAAGTTTTAATGAACTGTTAATATCTTCATCTATATCATATATTTCAGTATTCCAAAAATCGGATTCATAACTATTGATATGAGAAAGCAGAAGTGGTTCTTGAAAAGGTGATGCATCAGGATTATCAGTAAAGGGACTATCTGAAAACTCATTAAAAAATTGATCTAATATATAACTATCAACAGTTGTTAAGAAATCAAATATTTCTTCTTCATTTAAAGATGTTACTTGATAATATGTAACTTCTCTATTAAAGATACCATCTTCCATTAACTTCCAAGCACTACAATAGGCAATTACTTCACCATTCATATTAAACTTATTTAAAGTAGATTCTGTTTTTAAATCTTCATATTCGGAATATGTTGTTTTTATATTGAGATATTTTTTTAAGTAATCTCTATAAAATGGTGTATGATTAGTTTTTGTACAAATAAATGTCATGATATCGAGAACTAAAAGGTAGATAACAAGAGATTTTAATTTTAAGGTTCGCCTTTCGGCTTTATAATCAGCTAAATTTTCCTTTGATGTTTTTAAAGTATTTTTAAGTTCTGCTATTAATCGTTCTTTATTCTCAAACTCTTCATCTAACCCTTTTTCTAACAGTTTTTTTCTCTTTAATCTTTCTCGTTCATATTTCAATTTGTTTTTTTGATACAGAAGTTGTTCTTTTTTTTGCTCTCTATTCATAAAGTTTCACCTATTGACTTAATATTCTAACAAATTATTTATATTTTTTCAAGAAAAAAGTAACTTATTCGTCAAAAAGATGTGAATAATTAGTAAAAATGTCTCTGTTTTTGGTAACAAATAATTAGTAAAAATGTCCCTAACAAAAAGATACAT